>JBKQRG010000207.1:0-4915 GCA_052144015.1 Desulfomonilaceae bacterium | reverse complement strand
CGGTGCAAAATCGAGCCTTCGATCTCTTGGGTATCTCACCCAGATTGTAGCCACGAAACAACTCAGATTTCTTGAGCCGAATCAAGAACAAACAAATTCTTACGCACATCAACTTTTCCAACTTCGGTCTAATAGACAGGCGAGACGAAGCTGTCTCAGAATTATCGTGTCCTCCAAAATCGTCGCGAAAGAGTAGGATGTGGTGAGCGAAGCGAACCGCATCGTTCGCGAAAAACTTCGATTGATGCGGTTCCCTCTGGTCACCGCATCCTACGGGAACTTGAAAGAACACTGATTTCCAATTATTGACGTAAGGCTCAGGTACACGGGGTCTAGGTTCGTCATTGCGGAGCCATAGGTCCGGGGCAACTAGCGAAACCTTGGGAGATTGCTTCGCTCAGCTCGCAATGACATTGCTTGACCGCCCGTAACTGAAGCATTGCTTGTTCACATCTGATATTCGCGTCACAAATTCTCTCCGCATTTCGAAGTTAATTGTGGTCAAAGACAATTTGGATGTAAGACTTACCCGTTTGGAATCCCCGGCGCAGGAGGGAAACATGCTTTATGGCGGACACATCAAATCCCTGGAAGACGTTGATTTTCTTCGAGTCGCAGGTTTCGATTTCGGTGAAGTGGTAATTCGAAACAAAAAGGCACGTGATTATTGGAAACAATCCGGGATTAAGAACCGCGGCCGTTCCGATTTCCTTCTAATAGCGCATGGCCCCTTTGAAGGTCCGCCAAATGATATTGACAATCTGCGGAACAGATATTGTCCTGCCCTGCGGGACACAGTCGATGTGGCTCGAATTCTGGAGATTAATTTTTTGACAGTTCATCTGTGGATGGATCCTAGGTTTGTAAAAAATGAAGTCATCGAGGAAAAAAAACGGTCTCTATCTGACCTCTTTCATTATGGTCGCGATAAGGGAGTCTTCATCAGTCTGGAAAATCTCTCGGAAACCGCAGAAGTCCTGGCCAATATTTTGGATGCAATACCTGAACTTGGAATAACGCTGGATGTCGGACATGGCCAACTATTATCCCCAAGCAACACCTCATTTGCAATTATGGACAAGCTGATGAATCATATCAGGCACTTGCATTTTCATGATAATCGAGGTGGAGGCGGAGTAGATGACGATCTGCACCTGCCCATAGGAGACGGTATTATCGACTTTAGAGGAATCTTGAAGATTCTCTTAAACAAAGGTTATGACCAAACCTTGACTTTGGAACTGGAAAATAAAGACATTATTGAATCGAAGGCGAGAGTAAAAACAATTATAAATGATATTGTGACCACTGCTTCCGCCTGCTTTCCCGTTTTTTCAGAGGTTTGACAATCATCGAAGTCATATAGGTCAGAGTTGTTGTGTCGAACAGCAGCGACGAAACAAACTCCCGCACTGCGGTTGAAAATCACCCGGGGTTGCCTCGCCGCGTAGGCAATGCGCAATTCCGGCAGACGTCTTTCCCGAAAACATGAATGGATAGGCATCATCAAAAGGCGAAGAAATTATTAACCGCAGATAGCACAGATTACAGAAATTAAATTTCATGTTCTTAGGACCTATCCACAGATGACGCAGATTACGCAGATAAAATCTCTTTCATGTTCTTGGAAAGTAAAGATAATTTTCTTCTTATCTGCGACATCTGCGATCTCTGCGGTGAAAGTTTTGTTCATTAATGGCTGGGTTCTCTTATAGGAGCCCCACATCTACCCTGCCCTACTTCCGTTGTAGTCACCCGCGGCGTATGTTAGATTGCCGCCGATGATCGAGACAACTCTATATTCAATGGAAGGCCGAGTAGTCCGTATAGCCTCGGAGCCCAAACTCGCGGCTAAAGGGGGGTATCTGTTCCGCGGATTGGAACTGGCCGGAGACACGGATGATCGGATATTCATTATCTTTCCAATTTTTGGGGGGAATGATCTATACGAATTTCCACTGCTCTGCTGGGAAGGCGCGCACATTGCGGCATTCAATGTTGAACTCAATAATCGACTTGAAAACGGCACGGTTATCTACGCGGCTGCCGAAAAAAGCGAACTGGTACTTGAGCCTTATCACCTTGTAAGCGTGACTGAAGCTGTGGAAGCCGCGTCGTGTCTTCGAATGGTTGACGTAAGGTACCGTGTCGCACCGGACGAACCCATCTTTATGGCAAAAGGCAAGCTCATTCATACGTTGTTCGAACATCTTGTACAGAATGGTGGAAAAGAATGGACCCGCTCGTTTACGACAGCGTTTCGTAGCGCTCTTCCCGCGTTCATGAGCACGCTTCCGGGATCGAAAGTTGTAACGGACGAGAGGGCACTGGAAAGCGAAGCTAGAGGACATTTCGAGAATCTCTGGTCATGGTTGGAGAGAAATAGCAAAATATTTGCTTCCGCTCAGGCGGAAGTGGATGGGATCTCCAGCCGGTTAGGGCTAAAAGGTCGAGCGGATGCTCTTTTTTATGACGAAGGGAAGCGCCGGACGATCCTGGAATTGAAATCGGGGAAAGTTCCAGTTGACGCTCACATGCTTCAGCTTTACGCATATTCCTTGTTGTTCGCTGATCAGGCGGCTAAATCTCAAGCTGATGGATACGTGATTTACTCCTCGACAGGGAGGGCCATCAAACTTAGTGATAATAACCAGGAATGGAAGCGCAATATTCTGATGGGCCGAAATCGAGCCGTTTTTCTAAAACATGCGTACACACAAGATCTAGGAGCGCTATCCGAGCATCAGTGTACCCGAAATGCCAGATGTTTTGCGAGGCCCGCTTGCCGAAAGCTGTTTTGCGATCCCACGGCGGGACAGACTCTATTCCGGAACAACCAGGAACGCGATTATTACAATTTTTGGTTCAGACTCCTGTCAATTGATTCATGGGCTGCGGATCACGATTTTGCACGTGTTCTGGACCAGAAAACACTGTCCGAACGGATTCTTGAAGGCATTACCCTGAAGGTTACTAATCTGAAATTTCAGGAAAGCAAAAGTCATTACCGAGAAGATTCCCAGCCTCAAATGGATCGAACTCCGGGTGAAGCGTCCGACCAATCGGGTGTTACACAGTTGAGGGGACGAATCTACCTGGAAGTAACAACAGAGGATGTTTATGCCGAGGTCAGTCCGGGTGAGGAAGTCATACTTCACAGCGGTAATCCTTGCGCTGAGCCGAGCTTCAGGGCTCACGTGCATAGCTCGGAAGCAGGTAGAATTCTTATTGCGCTTAAAATTCCGTTCACCAGATTTTCCGGCGCCGAGGTGTCCCGCGAAGATTTTCCATGCCAGATTGACTCTGAAGGTTGGTTTCTCGACCGGGTGCCTTTCTCAAGGGCTAGGGAGGTAGCTCGTCAATCGCTCTTTGGTTTTTTTGCGAATGCGAATTCTCAAGTACTCAAAATTGTTGTCGAGGGAGAAACCCCAACGGGTGAAAACTCCGAGGGGTGTTCTGACAAAACTATCCGGACTACTTCACCAAGGGATAATGTCTGTTTTCCTGAGGGTTTGCATAATGAGCTGAATCAGGACCAGCAAGCGGCCGTCCGTGAGGCTTTGGAGAGCCCCACTTACCATCTGATACATGGACCGCCGGGTACTGGAAAGACCAGAGTTTTAGCTAGGCTAATCCGGATATGCCTTGATCGCGGGGAACGGATACTTGTGACTTGCCCGACTAATATAGCTCTCGACCGTCTACTTGTCGCTATCATGAATTTGGGATTAAGAGATTTCCTGCGGCTTGGCGGACGTTCAAGCGCTTCGGGAGAATTTCTTGAGGCGCTGGAAAACATTGGTAATCCTGCTGCCCTGCTCGAAGATTTTTGTCGAGCACACCCAAATTTTCCGGATTTTTTGAATAGAATCTCGCGAACAATGCTGATAGGCGCAACAGCATATCAAGTCGCGGCACATTCCTTTTTTATTCGGCAAAGGTTTGATCGTGTCGTAGTGGATGAAGCGGGCCAGATGGACGAACCGGCTACCCTTGCGCCTATTAGTCTCGCGCCAAAGTTCGTTCTGGGCGGAGATCATTTCCAATTGCCACCTGTTGTCAAGGCAGGATCCAACTCTACCTCTTCGGAGGACAATAGTGGACTGGAGCAATCTCTGCTTGAGCGGCTTTTCCGAAGTTCTTCGGATTTAAGGATTTCTCGGCTCAAGACCCAATACAGAATGAATCGTGAAATTCAGGAGATCCCGTCCCGGATCTTCTATAATGGTACTCTCGTCCCATCTACAGATGTTGCCGAGAGGCGGCTTAACATTGAACCAAAAGGCATAGCTGACAAAGATATCAGCAAGATAGTGGATCCCGATCTTCCTGTTGTGTTTGTCGATATTCCAGGTGCAGATAGCGGAAAAGCACGCGCCGAAGAAGCTGAAATGGCGTGCAAAATAGTTGGGACTCTTCTTACCCTGGGTGTGCCGTCGCAGGAAATCGGCATAATAACTCCATACCGCGCTCAGCAGGCGCTTATTCGATCCCTTCTATCCGAACATCAGCAAAAACGACAGTCATTGTCGGTGGATACAGTAGATCGATTTCAAGGTGGCGAAAGAGAAGTAATAATATTATCTTTAGCCCGGTCTGATGGGGTAACTTCATTTCTCGCGGATCGAAAACGGCTAAACGTCTCTCTTAGCAGAGCACGGTCAAAGCTTATCTTGTTAGGGCATGGACAAATTTTGGGAGAACACCCTCTATTCATGTCAATTCTGGCGGGTTTGGAACGAATCGTCATAAAATAAGTCTTTATAATGACTAAATCATAACGCTTGAGTTACGGATGGCCAAAGAATGTCATTGCGAGCGGAGCGAAGCAATCTCCCAAAGCTTAGGGGATTGCCACGGCCTCACAATGACAAACCCAGACCCCGGTCAACAGAAGCCTTACGTCCTCTTTGAA
>JBKQRG010000206.1:0-18656 GCA_052144015.1 Desulfomonilaceae bacterium | reverse complement strand
GGTCGCAATCCGTGTGATGAGTTCGTCGCTGAATTCCTGTCCAATTACCTGCATGCCCCCTTTTTAGCACCGTCGACAAACAGTGTCCAGCAAAATTGTGGGACATGTTCAGTTTAGTAAAGGGGGGTATGGGGGGATTTTGACCGGCAGTCCAGCGTTCTGCACAGGCCAGTCCCACCAGCAATCTGCGAAGCTTGAGGAGATTGCTGGTGGGACCGGCATCTTGCCGGTCATTCTAGTAGACAGGCGAGACGCCTCTCCTACCAAAAACCGCTCGCAACAACAGTCTTTGGCCGACCATAGGCATTACAACTCTATCAGATTAAAGAACACGCATCACGGTAAACACTCGCATCAAAATCTTTTTCAATCAGTCTTGCCGATTTTCAACTAGAACCCACTCCCAGCAGGTTATCTACCAGTTCTGTACTTGCGCCGTATGGGTCTTTACGCCTGGCGACTATCTCGTCTACGATTTGGTCTAGCGCCGTCTCGCCCCCCATTCTTTTGAG
Source organism: Desulfomonilaceae bacterium (assembly GCA_052144015.1). Taxonomy (GTDB): domain Bacteria; phylum Desulfobacterota; class Desulfomonilia; order Desulfomonilales; family Desulfomonilaceae; genus DATJPW01. The sequence goes on along the minus strand of JBKQRG010000206.1, from coordinate 18,144 downwards.
CGCTGTTTCCACAAGATTTTCTCTGACCAGGTCAAGGAGCTGATTTCGAATTCTTCGTTTTTCGAGCACTGCAAGTTTAGCGCTGTCACCTCCGAGCAAAAAGCCCCTATGATCGAGTATTGCTTTATAGAGTTCATCAACTCCGTGGTCTTCCACTGCCACCGTACTTATGACAGGAGGTACCCAGCCGGAATTTCGATATTTTTCGGAAGACATGTCCAACATGAATCGAATTTCTCGAACTGTTTTGGCAGCGCCTTCCCGTTCAGCTTTGTTTACGACAAAAATGTCTCCGATTTCCATGAGCCCAGCCTTTATGGCTTGAATATCGTCCCCCATTCCAGGGACCGTCACGAGCACTGTAGTATGAGCATTGTGGACGATATCGATCTCATCTTGCCCGACCCCTACTGTTTCGACAATTATTATGTCTTTGCCCATAGCATCCAGCACAATGATGGCATCCGCTGTGGATCTAGTGAGTCCACCGAAAGTGCCTCTCGTAGCCAAGGATCTGATGAATACTGCCTCGTCCATAAAATGCTTCTGCATCCTGATGCGGTCCCCAAGTATAGCGCCTCCTGTGAATGGGCTCGTAGGGTCAATGGCAAGCACTCCCACCGTTTTCTGGTTCCTGCGGAATTGGGTTACGACGCGATCCACCAGGGTCGATTTGCCGACACCCGGGGACCCTGTGAAACCAACAATGTGGGCTCGTCCGGCGTGTCGATAGAGTAGCGAGAGTTCTTTGAAAACACCGCTCTCTCCGTCATCAATACGTCGAATCAACCTGGCGGTAGCCCGCATATCTCCTTTAAGTATCTTTTCAGCCAGCAAGTAAATGCACCTTCATTCTTTCGCAGGAATCTTTGATGTAAAATTCAAATAATTCCATTATGCGATTTTTTAAGTGATAATCCGCTCAAATTGTCGCCGATCGCTGCTAAAACAAAAGCCTTCGAGACTAGGACGCCTCCAAGGAATGGCTGTGTCTATTGGTAGGGATCGAAGATGATATTGTCAAGAGCAAATCAATGGTTATATTTTGCCTCTTGATCTACGGTTGATAAATTCTGTATCATTCTGAAATTACGCATGGCGTCCGCGATAGAGGCACTCTGATCAGACTAGGGCAAACGAAACACAAAAAATGAATACTGTTCAATTTCGGAGAGGAATTTGCGAACCCGAAGGAAAATCACTTACCGAAAGGAGACTGAATGGCACAGCGTTATCAACAATTCCTCGGATCGAAGCCTGGGCTCATTGTAGAAATTGTCAATGACTCCAATTCACCTTTTCTGGTGAGGACTGAGGAGGGTTTCGAATTCCATGTTGCCGCGGAAGATTTCCGAAATTATTACAAGAAAGAACAGAATGCCACTCCGGCTGAATGGTGTCATTTGATCACAGATGAAAAAGCAGATCTCGTGGACTGCGTAACAATGGCTGAAGTGATGGACATCATCCACTCTTTTGAACCATTATTTGAGGATTTCGATAAGACTCGCGCATTTGTCAGAGAAATTATTAAAACCATGCAGGACAGATCCGAGAACAATCTGCAGACCCTGCGCGAATGGATTAATTCTTCAGCCTGGAACAGCACTAAAATACAGGATCAGAATTTGAGACGGCTCTTGGATCTTCGGAAGGAAACCTATTCCTGTCTTATTAGCGATTTATGTGCCGCGGGACGATTTCCGTTTCTGCAAAACAAAGAATTTAGTGGCGGCGCCGGAGACGAGGAACTTGGTGGAAAAACGCGGAAGACACGAGCCGCCGCAGGTAAAAAAACTCCTGATGAAAAAACTGCTCAGATTCGCCGGGTTGGAATGAAAAATGTGGAGATGGAGGTATCCGGGAATATTCTCAGGTTGACTGCGGATTTGACAAGGAATTTTGGCCCGTCAAAATCAGGCAAGACAACCATTATCGCCTCTACTGAAGGAAATAAAACGATTCCAGGCCGCGATGAAAAGATCGGGCTGAATATCTATAGACAAGAATCGAAAAAAGGTAAAATAGGGCGGCGTCGCAGTTTTAAGAATGTTGAATTGGAGCTGGAAGGGGAAGTGCTTAGGGTTACCGTGGATCTTTCAAAGGAATTAGGACCTTCCAAATCGGGGAAAACCACCATTATTGCTTCCACCGAAGGTAATCAGACAATCTATGGGAGAGAAGAAAAGATCGGGCTGAATGTCTATAAGAAAGAAGCGTGAGTTTTTCCCGTGAACTCTTTTAGGAAAACTGAGATAAGATTGCGGCGTAGCTGAGAGCAAATCAGATGTGTGGGATCTCGGCGCCTTGCAAACAACACCTTGCCGAATAATATCGGACAATGTTAGAGTTTTTGGGGAGACTTCGGAGACCCCTTTTTTGCACAGGCAAGGGCTCCCGGAAAACTGTCAAGAATTCTTCAGGAGGAGCTTTTTATGTTTGTTTTTGGTACCGCCGACGATGTGTTCGGCATGGCAATTCGCATCGAAGAAAATGGATTTGCGTTCTATAGTGGCGTAGCAAAGAGAACTGAGGAAACCGCTATAAAGAAGCTGTTTGAAGAATTAGCCAACATGGAGCAGGGACATGTCGCTGCTTTCAAATCGCTGAGGGCCACAATTCCCGCTGCGCTGCTGGAACCGCCGGTTTGGGATCCTGAAGGACTTGCTGAAAGTTATCTTCAGGCTACTGCGGACACTCACATTTTTACTGTCGAAGCTGCCCAGACTCGCCTGAAGAACGCAATGACCGTGGAACAGACCGTTGATATGGCCATTCAGTTTGAAAAAGATTCCGTTGCATTCTTCCTGGGGATGAAAGAATTGATATCAGATCATGACGGGAAAGATGAAATCAATAAGCTCATTGGTGCTGAAATGGAGCACGTAAGGATGCTTTCCCGCGCAAAATGGATTCTCAGCCGAGGCGGCTCTCCGCGAGTTGAATAAGCTCGTCGCTGGTACGTGGATTAAGATTACGCTGTCTTGAGTGTCATTTAGTTGAGCGTACTGAAATCCGCACCGTGCCTTGTCTGTTCAGTTAACCTTATGAAGAGAGGCTCATCGCCTGTTTTTCAAAAACAGTCACGAGCGGAATCGATAATTGTCGAGAAAGGCTTTCAGCCAGTCCCGACCACCCGCTGTCTCTCTTGGGAGCTGCTTTTGCTTTAGGCGAATCAAGAACGACCACAGCCACATCTTTGTGTCGCTTCGCATAATTAAATAATTTTTGATTCACATCGCCAATTCGAATCGTGATCTTAAAGGGAACATTTTCACGTTCAAGTCTCTGCAAAAGGCTGACAATGTGGGTGGACCCTAAGGACATCCTGCGGCTCAGCAGGTCATAATCGTGGGAATTATCGTTCCTATCTATTATTTGTAAAATATCGATTTCTGCTTCCATTCGCTGACAAAGTTTGAGGGCATAATTGAAAGTTTCTTCGTCAGGTGTTTCACCTTCTATGACCAAGAGGACGGTTTGGAGGCGCTTCGAAGATCGTAGCATTTCCTGAGCGGTTTCAAACTCTCCCACCTCCGCAAAAGCCATTGCTGCCAGGCCGGCCATAAGCCGGCTTTTTAGTCCGCTTTTCTTGGAACCGCTCTCGGCCTGGTCAGAAATGCCAAAAAATGGAGTATCTGCTTCTCCCGGTCCGTTTTCTTTGTTTCTCTTCATGTATTCCTCCGATCATCAAGTGAAGCAAATATCGTGCCACCGGGCTGATATTGTGATTTTTTTATATAATTGGCATCTCTTCGACATACTTCGATCTCCAGGAATTCGCAGCGTTTCAGATTGCAACAATCTTGATTGAAAAAAGCAGTTTAATCAGTTAAAATGGTCAGTCGACAACTTGGGTTTGGGGTTTAGGCACTTGGTTTTCAATTATGTTTCATTTTGAATCAATGCAAATCAAACGCTTAATTCTACTATGGCATTTCAGGATTCATTGCGAAGAAGCATCGGGGAGTTTGTAATGCCTACGCCGGTCTTCAGTATACGATACAAAATCATTATTGCCTTTGCCGCGGTCTATCTATTTATGGCGGCCAGTTTCATGGGGTCGTACTACTTCATGCAGCAGTTGGGACAGAAAATCGTCTATTTGGAGGATGTAAGTAAACTGGAAGAATCTGTCTTCGAGATCAGACGGTTCGAAAAGAATTTCTTTTTGTACGGCGACTACCAGTCACTCCAAACTGCTCTTTATCATCTTACGAGGGTTCAGGACATTTTAGGCAAAAATCTTTCGAAAATCGGGGAGCTTTCATCGGACGAAAAATTAGCCGGCTTTAAGAGAGACATTGCCGAATATGAGAATGTGATGTCGCGGTGTATGAAATTAGCTCCGGATAACCGCTGTCTGTCGTCCCCGAGCACCCGTGCGGAGTATGAAGCTAAGATTCGAAAAACAGGCTCGTCGATTTCGGATTTTGCCGAGGGAGTGGCTCGCAAAAAGAGGGAATCCATCCAGCAAACCATGGCTACTGCGGTGAAGCTTCAACTTTTCGCTTACGCACTGGTGGGAATTGGCATTCTAGGTGTAGGTAGTTTTCTCTTCACAAAGGTTATGAGGCCCCTAAAGTTGTTGGAACAAAGCACAAACGATATAGCCAAAGGCCAATTCAAACCCATTGAAAACGTCCCGCCGGAAAAAGAGATTCGAGAGATTTTTGAGTCCTTCAATCGGATGGCGGCCCAATTGAAAACAAGAGAAGAACAGCTGGTCCAATCCAAGAAGCTCGCCTCGCTCGGCACAATGCTCGCCGGGGTAGCACATGAGGTAAACAACCCTTTATCGAATATCTCGTCCTCTTGTGAAATCTTGCTCGAGGAGATCGATGACGGGGACAAAGAATTTCAGAGAGATACATTGAGAAAGGTTATCGAGCAAGTTGACAAGGCTCGAAGCATGGTACTCAACCTTTTGGAATTTTCCAGAAATACGGAATTTCTTAAAGAACCGCTCAAGTTAAAGGGAATCATTGATAACACTATTCGACTTCTTCACGGACAGATACCGTCTGCGGTTCAGGTTTCCACCGATATTCCGGCAGGACTGACCATATTCGCTGACAAGCAGAGAATCCAGCAGGCTTTTATGAATCTCATAACAAATGCGGTTCAGGCCATTCAGGGTGCAGGCAAAATGGAAATTGTGGCAGACAAATCGCGCGATGGCATGGTGACTGTCATAATCAGCGATACGGGGCTTGGCATCAGTCCGGAGAATCTTACGAAAGTATTTGATCCCTTTTTTACCACTAAAGATGTGGGTAAAGGTACAGGCCTGGGCTTGTTCATAACTCACGACATTATTGTTAGACACGGAGGTACAATCAGGGTCACGAGCAGCATCGGTAAAGGGACCACGTTCATTGTCAGACTTCCGGCCGAGGAGCTTTCCGAATGAATAGTGCTGCACCACGACTGCTTGTGATTGATGATGAAGAAATGGCCCTAACCAATCTTGAGCACATTCTGAAGAAGCAAGGCTACGACATCGTAACCTCAAACACAGGACCAGCTGGACTTGAGCTTGTGCGAAGCCGCACGTTCGACATTGTCATAACTGATCTGCGCATGGAAAAAGTAGATGGTATGAAAATCTTGGAGGAATGCCGACAATTCAATTCTTCCTGCGAAGTGATAATGATAACCGGGTATGCTACGGTGGATTCAGCTATCGAAGCGATGAAAAAGGGAGCGTACCACTACATCGCAAAACCCTACAGAATTGATGAGGTTCGAAAAACCGTAGCCGAAGCGGTTGAAAAGATTAGGTTGAAGAAAGAAAATCTCCAGCTGAAAGAAGATTTGAAGAGGTTCAAGGAAGCCGGCGAGGTCAAAATAATTACTAAAGATCCCGCAATGATAAAGATTCTTCAGATAGCCAAGCAGATTGCAACTTCAGACTGTAATGTTCTAATTACCGGTGAGTCGGGAACAGGCAAAGAGCTTTTGGCAAGATTTATCCATGAGCACAGCACGCGGGGCGGTCAGCCTTTAATGGCTGTCAATTGCGGTGTATTCAATGAAGAACTCTTGACCAATGAGCTTTTTGGCCATGAGAAAGGCGCGTACACGGGCGCTCATTCTGCTAAGCCGGGGATCATCGAATCAGCAAAGGGTGGGACGCTTTTCCTGGACGAAATTACCGAAATGTCAACCGGTATGCAGGTGAAGCTTCTGAGAGTTGTACAGGAGAGACAAATGATGCGAGTAGGCGGTACATCCACAATAAAGGCGGATGTTCGATTTATTGCCGCGACCAACCGCAACATTCAAGAGGCCGTTGAGTCAAAGGAGTTTCGCAAAGATCTTTATTATCGGCTAAATGTAGTTTCGCTACATCTTCCTCCGCTGGCTTCACGAAAAAATGATATTTCCATTTTGGCCCAGCATTTTTTGCAGAAACACTCAAAACTCATGTTAAAACAAGCTCCTTCTTTGTCCAAGGAAGTCATTGAAATCTTGAGAGATTATGATTTCCCTGGCAATATCAGAGAACTGGAAAATATCATAGAACGTGGAATCGCCCTGGCAACGAGTGATCTGATTACGCCGGAACAGTTGCCGGATGATATAAGAGAATTGCAAATTAGTACATTCCGAAGAAAAGACGGGAAGTTGCCAACACTAGAGGAACAGGAGGTCGAATACATAAAGCAGGTGCTGGTCGAAACAGGTGGCAATAAGTCCACGGCCGCCGAAACTCTTGGGATCGACAGGGTATCTCTGTGGAGAAAAATCAAACGCTACGGCCTGGAATGAATTAATGACGAGCCGGAATGGCGGTTAATCCTCTCCGGAACAATTCTATTCATATTCATGTTTCTCAGACGCCAGAAAGCCGGATTCAATGAAAAAGACAACTTTCAAAATTCGACGCAAAATTATCCTGGCCTTTCTTTTTTGCTTTCTATCGGTTCTCGTCTTCGGGATTCTAAGTTTCCAAATTCATCGTGAAATCGGATATAGGCTGAGACTTGTAGAAGTCGCAGATGATCTTAATAACAATATCTTAGAAGTCAGACGTTTTGAGAAAAATTTCTTCCTTCACAAAGACTACAACAGTCTTATCCAGGCCATGGCATACGCTGATCGCGTCGAGGCACTCTATCTGCGAAATGAATCACATATTCTACGATTAACAAAAGATGCAAAAGGATCACCATTTCTAGACATAGTTTCCCGGTACAAAGAAACTCTTAAAAAAATCCAGTCAGACCTGAAACAAAATGCCGGAACAGAGCCGTCTGAATTGGCCGAATGGGAAGAATCGCTGCGAATAACAGGTCAAAATTTGTTAGAAATGGCCGGCGCCTGGGCCAGGACGGACCGGGCAAGAATCGAGCGACTTTTCCAATGGGCTCTGCTCCTTTTCATAGTATCTATGCTATTTTTTGGCGCTGTCGGTGTTTTCGTAGCCTTCTACCTTTCGCGACTGTTGACGCGACCATTAATTCAAATGCAGCAGGCTATGGAAAAGATCGCAAAAGGTGATTTTACTCCCATTCCCGGTGATCTGCCTCACTCTGAAGAATTTACTCCTCTGTTCATGGCTTTTAACAGAATGATCCACGAACTGGAGGAACGACAGGAACAATTGATACAGGCCAGGAAGATCTCGGCTATAGGCACCTTCACGTCGGGAATCGCTCATGAACTTAATAATCCTGTGAATAACATCGTACTGACGGCGGATGCGCTGAAAGAAGATTTCCTCCACATGAACGGTGAGGAAGCTTTGGCCATGATTCAGGACATTCTGGTCCAATCTGAGCGAGCATCCGAAATAATCAAAAATCTCCTGGACTTTTCTCGTTCGGAGCGGCCGGAAGTCGTATCTATTTCTATTTCTTCAGTGATCAAGGATACGCTGAGGCTGGTCCGAAACCAATTGCTGCTGGCTGGTGTTGAAGAGGTAATTGAACTTCCTTGCGATCTTCCACAAATTTACGGGGAGTACAAAAGTCTTCAACAGGTGTTTCTCAATTTGTTTATCAATGCGATCCATGCCATGCCCGAAGGTGGTAATCTCATGATAAGAGGCCGTATTTCAGGTGATCGAGAATGGGTCAGTATCGATGTGAGTGATACCGGTATCGGAATTGATCCCGAAAACATACCCCGTATCTTCGATCCATTCTTCACAACCAAAGAAGTGGGGAAGGGAACCGGGTTAGGTTTATCAGTTAGCTATAATCTTATTCGCAAGCACGGAGGCAGCATTGAGGTTGATAGTGAGCCAGGGAGAGGGACTACCTTCACGGTCAATTTCCCCATAAATCCAAATCAAATGATTCCAGAGTTCACTTAAGAGGACGAAATGCATATTGCCGTAATCGACGATGAATCTATCGTGCGGACGCGACTAAAAACCTCATTGGAAAAACAGGGATATACCGTTGCCTGTTACGGTTCAGGAGAGGATTTCCTGCCAAATCTGCGCAACTCATTCGATCTGGTTTTCCTCGATGTTAAACTCCCGGGAATAAACGGAATAGAGGTGCTGAAACAAATAAAATCGGGTTCGGAAAATACGGAAGTAGTTCTTATAACCGGTTACGCATCAATTGATTCAGTTATTGAAGCCATTAAGCTCGGAGCTTTTCATTATCTAGCCAAGCCGTTAAGGCTGGAAGAAATAAGACATTTGGCTGCCAGAGCGCTGGAGCACAAAGGACTTCTCAGCGAGAATCGGGCGCTCAAATCGCGTTTGGAAGCAGGTGAGGGCTGGGGAGAGATGATCGGGATTAGTCAGGAGATAAAAGAAGTCTTCACAATGGTTTCAAAGATTGCTCCTTTGGATTGCAACGTTCTAATACACGATAAGTATTGGATTGCCGATTGGATCCTTCGAACGAGGGATAGGCAATGAGAACATTAAGCTTCTCCGGATCCCTGCCGTATCGCATTAACTGGAAAACAGCTGTCGTCTTATTGATCTTGTCTCTGATCTTTTCCTCCTTGCCGCCTTGTGTTCTCAGAAGGTTTTTCACGTGTCAATACATTGGGCTTCCTCATCTTTGGCATAAATGTAGCGGAGAGGAATTTGACTTTTGATATATTGAATTATCTGATCTTTTGAATCTCGGGTAATATTGCAATCGTACAGAAGTGTTGTCTGATCTGGCAAGACAATGAAAAACATTAGTCCCTCGCCAGATCAACTCTCGGTTGAAGTCCTGAAGGCACGTCAGGAAGCCATGCCGATTCCTTTTGAGCCGTCCTGAAAAATGAATGTGAGAGGCTATTGAAAAAGACGGAACAGCTTTTTTCTTTGTCCATTCGTATAAGCCCTGTTATTATGCAATACTGGCTGAGTAGGCGTTTTCAGCAACGTGACCGACGGTTTTGCCTCCTGCTGGTGTCGTGGGAGGAGCTACGGGGCCTTTGCAGGGCCAGAGGAACTATTCCGCGAGCTGGCACCGGCCCAAACACCCCCGAAGCGGCAGGACCGCCGCATAATTCCACATGGTGTAGGGTGCAGGACCACAGGGGGGGAGCCAATAAAAAGGAGAGAAATGAAAACTGCCAACATCGGGATGGTTGTCGGAGTTCTTCTTTCTATTAGTTGCGGAGTAGTTTCCATTATCTTATGGCACCACGACTACCACATTGTTTCAGTTATATTTTGTCTACTGATGTTTATGATGTGGATGTTGCTCTACATAAATAGGAAGTTCTCATATACTCCTGGAAAACCGGGTAGGATTAGAAAACTGGTGAGGATCGTGAGTAATAAAGAGTAGTCTAATAAAAGAAAGCAACGACAATGTCACTATTAGCGGGCCCTTTTTGTTTGAAGACTTATGATAATCATTTCTTCCATTGTGACAAAAGCAAGGGTGGGTGCGGACACATCTCCCATTAAAGGGGGCGGAGAGTTGGTCATGGAGAAAAAGGTCCTTGTAGCCGTCAATCCCGATTCCGTTGCATATCACTCGATCTTTTATGGGATCCAGTTGGCCGCTCGAATAGACTCTTCGCTCTCTTTGATCGTGGTGCCATCCTCGAAAAGCCCAAGCAGCGCCAGAGGATCAAAGGTCGTCACCCAAGACTTCGACAGTAGTCAGTATCAGTGGCTGGATCGAGTGCTGAACGAAAGCCAGCAAGCCGGGGTGAAGCTGGAGATTTTTTTCAGTCCCGGTGACCTTTTTGACGAATTAATCACATTTGTTCGGTCTCAACCGTCGATTCAGTTCATCGTCATAGCTTCGCCCCAGGATTCGGGCGGCAAGCAAAGGATCAAACCCGGGCCCCCAACTTATGCACCTTCACAGCGAATTTCAGGGCGAGATCCTGCTTGTTCAGAAAGGCGGCCACATAAATCGTGTTTCTGATCTCCATCTTTAAAGCTTCATGAGGGAGACCGTGGTATGAGTTGGAGCATCTATCTGCCGATCGCCGGGAGTAGCGTAAACATCCTGATACTTCTAGGTTTGGGAGGCGTTGTGGGTTTTTTGTCGGGCCTCTTTGGAGTGGGAGGAGGATTCCTCATGACTCCATTACTGATAATGGTGGGGATACCGCCCACGGTTGCTGCGGCCTCTGATTCCAATCAGATTGTGGCGGCGTCCGCGTCAGCGACTTATGCTCACTATCGAATGGGGAATGTCGACTTCAAGATGGGAATACTCCTCCTAGTGGGTGGTGTCGTGGGCGGCACCCTCGGGGTGGAGCTCATCAAAGTTCTGCGCAGCAGTGGAAACGCGGACTTTGTCATCAAAATCACGTACGTGGTGATGCTGGGGGTCGTCGGATTCTACATGTTCTTGGAAAGCTTGCAGAACCTGAGGAAACCGACCCGGGAGGTCGAAGAGCCCAAGCCGTCAAAACCCTCTCTTTATTTGCGCATGATCAGCGCGCTTCCTTACCAGATGAAGTTCGCCAAGTCGGGCGTCGCGTTGTCGCCTCTGCTCCCTCTGATATTGGGGGCTTTTGTCGGCATCTTGGCAGCCATTATGGGAGTCGGAGGCGGATTCATCATGGTTCCCATAATGGTGTACATGTTGCGAATGCCCATGCACGTGGTGGTCGGGACGAGCCTGTTTCAAATACTTTTCACCTGTGTTGACGTAACCATAATGCAGTCCATCAAAAACCACACAGTAGATCTCGTGCTCGCCATCCTCCTGTTGTTAGGATCTACAATAGGAGCTCAATTCGGGGCCCGTCTCAGCCGAAGGCTGAAGGGGGATCAGTTGAAGATACTGCTTGCATCCGTGGTTCTGGTCGTCATGATCCAGATGTTCCTTGGCTTGATCCTTTCACCTGATATAATGTTGGCATACAAGGGGGGACACTGAAATGCAGGGCAAAGCAAACCCATGGAAGGTGTCAGTGCTTGTCGTGGGAGTTGCGTTGGGAATCGGACTTCCCTCACTCGCGGCCTCCGCTAGCGAGAAGCTGAAAGTTACGCCCTCTGACCTGGCCATCAGCGAATTTTTCGAAGGCTGCCAGATAACGGTTTCGGCGGATATACCCAAAGGGGAAGACGCAATAATAGAATTCAGAGGATCGGCGCTGAAAGATCAGTTGATGCGTAAGGGACGCCGCGGCGGACTATGGATGAACGTAGGTGAAATTGACGTCGAAGGCGCGCCTTCTCTGTACCTTTTCATGAGCACCGATCCGAAGGTCTTAACAGCTTCGAATAACCCTGATACCGCGTGGGGGTACGGGGCCTTGCAGAAGCAGGTGAAGTTTTCCGGCTCCACGCCTATAGAAGACTCTGCCCAGGTCTTTTACCAATTCCTGAAGCTGAAGGAGAGCGGCGGTCTATACGGCGTTTTCCCCGGATCGATAAAGACGCTGCCCGGAGCCTCTGCTGATCGCTCCACCATCGAAGGGAAAATCCAGCTTCCAGGTAAAATTTCCCCCGGGAACTATCAAATATGCTTGTATGTCCTTAACAAGGGCAGCTTGGCAGAAAAGAAATGCCTTGATTTTCCAGTTGTTATGCAAGGTCTGCCGAAGATTCTCTCTTCGCTGGCCCATAGCCACGCAACCGTGTACGGACTGCTGGCAGTATTTATAGCCCTTGTTACAGGCTTCGTTACAGGGTTTGTTTTTAAGGGAAAAGGAGCGCACTGAGCAGCCGCTTCATAGTCTTGAACTGAATGTGCTATTGCCTAACTCGGGGTATTCAACGTGTTTTCGGTTCTCGAGAGAATCTTTCATAGGCTGTTCGCCCGCAAGCGAGAGTACGTGGCGTTTCCCCAGATTTTTGAGCACTTTCAAGAGCTGCTCCAAGAGCATCAGAAAGCCATGGAACTCATGGCTGACCTGGGTGAAAAGTCCGGGGGGGAATATATATTTGACCGAAAATATCTTCACGACTCCGCACGAGAACTCCAAACCCTGTTGCTGCGCATGGTGAAAGGATTGAACCTCGTAGCATCAGACCGTTACCTGGGGCTCTATTCCGCGTTGGATCGTGTTTTCCTTCCTATAGAGTCGGAACTTCAAGGCCGGTTACGGCTATCCATAGCCCCCTACGTGATTCCTTTAGCAGATGCGCCTGTTGACAACCCTGAACTTACTGGAGGTAAGGCCAACACCCTCGCCGAAATTATTCATCGCCTCCACCTTTCTGTGCCCGACGGATTTGTGATCACGAGTCGAGCTTATTACCGGTTCCTGGAACACAACAACCTCGAGGACCGAATTCACTCATGGGTCGAGTCATGGATCTCGGGGAAAGAGCATTTGAGTAAGGCGTCCAGCCAAATTCGCTACAGCATTCTTGCCGGCGTGGTTCCCCAGGACTTGGCCAAGGCTATCAAACAACATGCGGAAATCGGCGGCCACAATTGGGCGGTTCGGAGCAGCGCCTATGGGGAAGACGGGGAATTATCCTTTGCAGGGCTTTATCAGACGGAACTGAATGTGCCCCCAGGACAGATCCTCGAAACGTATAAGATGGTACTGGCCAGCCTGTATTCTGCGGAAGCCATGAGTTATCGCCTTCAAATGGGAATGATAGGCGATGAAGCGGCAATGCCCGTGCTTTGCCTGGAGATGATCGACAGCAAGGCAAGCGGAGTGCTCCGAACTGTGGATATGGAATCACCCAAGCAGGATTGCATGGCGATTTACGCATCCTTCGGCCTGGGAAGAACCACAGTGGAGGGAAGAGACGCCGTCGACCGTTATGTTGCTGAAAAGGAGCCTCCATACGAGATTGCAACCGCGAAAATCGCAAGAAAAGAGCTTCTGTTGAGGCCGGCACAGGGCGGCGGTGAAGAGGAAATGACACTTTCCCAGGACCGGCAACAGCAGGCCGCCATCTCGGAGGAGACAGTTCGTTCCCTTGTGAAGTGGGGAGTTGCGTTGGAACGTTATTTCAAGCGTCCCCAGGAAATAGAGTGGGCCGTAGACTCTAACGGCAATTGCAGACTATTACAGTGCAGGCGCTTGGCCGCCCCCGAGACCATCAGCGAAACCGGCGAGGATATACGTGAATCCTGTTCTCTGTACCCCGTGATTGTGCAGGAAGAGGGGGTAGTCGCCCATGCGGGTGTCGGCTCCGGCCCTGTTCATATTGTACAATCGAACGAGGATATGGCCGAATTCCCGGACGGCTCCGTGCTGGTCACGAGATACACGGCACCTTGGCTGGCTCAGGTCTTGCCGAAGGCTTCTGCGATGATCGCTGAACGGGGCTCGGTTGCGGGACATCTTGCCACTATAGCCCGGGAATTCCGCGTTCCCGCGCTGATAGGGGTGGACAAGGCGACCAACCTCCTCAGGGACGGGATGGAGATCACACTTGATACCCACCATCGGATCATTTACGAGGGGCGCGTGGAGGAGTTGATTCGCTACGAACTCGTCCAATCCACGGTTTTCGAAGAAGCCCCTGAATTTCGGCTTCTGAGACGAATTCTCAAACGAGTGGCCCCTCTCAACCTGATCGATCCCCAGTCTAATGATTTCACTCCCGAAGGATGTGCATCCGTCCACGACATGATCAGATTCATACATGAAAAGGCAGTCCAGGAACTCATCGACCTGCCGACATTCCTTAAACGGTTCAAAGGGGCCAAAGTTTGGACGCTGGAATCTGATGTCCCGATGGGGCTGAAGATTCTTGATCTGGGAGGAGGCCTCGATCCTCTTGCGGACGGAAAGACTGTTCGGGCAGATCAGATCCGATCATTACCCCTCAAGGCGTTGTGGGCGGGCGTGTCGCGGCCCGGCACTTGGAACACCGAGCCCGTTGCAGTAGATCTCAAAGGCCTGATGTCCAGCCTTACGAGAAACTGGGATGCGGCCGGCACTGCACTTGATGGATTCAATTTGGCCGTGATCGACGATATCTATATGAACCTTCACCTCCGCCTAGGGTACCATTTCAACCTTATTGACGCCAGGATGCATGATGAGGCTCATCACAACCACATCTACTTCAGGTTCGTAGGAGGGGTGACGGACATCACCCGCCGGTCCCGGCGAGCCCAAGTTCTGGCAGACATTCTGTCGGGCTATCACTTCGCGGTTACGATTAAGGGCGATCTCGTCGTAGCGAGAATCCTTCATCTTCCCAAGGAGGAAATTCAACGCCGTCTCCAGGCCCTGGGAAGGCTGATCGGGTTCACACGGCAGCTCGACATTCAGCTAAGGAATGATCGCGACATTGCGGAAACTGTGGCTTCGTTTTTCGACCAAAACGCTGAACTCACCGATATTGCCCCAACAGAAGGAGTAGAAAATGAACGTAAACAAGCTCAGAATTCTAGTGTTGGATGACGAGCCGATTGTTTGCAAACGGTTGAAGCCTGCACTGGAGAAACAAGGGTACGAAGTGGACACTTATACTGAGAGTTCGGCAGCGATGGATCAAATTAAGCGGACCGACTACGACATCATCATCACCGATTTGAAGATGAAAGGTATCGACGGCATGCAACTGCTTGAGGAAGCCAAAAGACGCTCTCCGAAGACCGAAGTAGTCGTGATAACGGGCTTCGCCACCATGGAGACTGCCAAGGAATCCTTCCACAAAGGTGTTTTTGACTTCATTGCCAAACCTTTCAAACTGAGCGAGATCCAGGAGGTAGTTGCGAGGGCCGAGGCCAAAATCAGAGGCCAGGAGAAATGATGGTGTCCAGTATCTTTGTGATCTGGTCTCGCAATGAACCTTCAGACTTCAATGGGAGGAATGCAAGTTGATCAAGACGCTGGTATCAATTGAACTGGACCTGGCTTCCAGCCTCGCCATACGTTTTGCCTGCCAACTGGGTGCCCTTATTCCTATGGAGATTCACCCCGTGTACGTCAAGGAATTTGCTTCCGACGGATCGCTCATTGGAGCCGGTTGGGCCAGCCGAACCATGGAGCGCGAGATTGTACGGGAAGGCAAGGACGAAATCTCGGAGATGATCACTGCAGAAATGGACTTCTGCCCTGACTTAGAGCAGCCGTGGGTCATCTACGGCGACCGTGAAGCCGAACTACTGAAGATCATAAAAATGGAAGACTTCGGCTTGTATGTGGAAGGATCACACTTCTCCTGGAACGCGAGCGCAATTTACAAGCAGCTTCACTCGAAGCTCTATAAGAAGCTTGCTTTCCCTGTGGTTTGGGTTCGAACATTGAGGAAAATCAATCAGGTATTGATTCTTTGTTTGAATCCGACCGCCACCGAGACTCTTGCTCTGGTCTTTCAGAAGATCTGGAGAGATTGCCCCGTCCCTCTGCTGTTGGGGCTGCCTTCTGGAAACAGCGCAGGGGAGGTCCTTCGAGAAGCGGTTGAGAAAGCTCGCAGTCTTTTAGAGCAATCAGGTTGTAAGGTCGCAGTTCAAGACAACTTGCCCTCCAGACACGAAGATCTCACGGATGAATCACTGAACTTTCCTTTGGTGGCAATCGCGCTGGAAAGAGACGTCAAGAAAGACCAGCCGGGCCTACATTGGCTTGCAATTATAAAGACCTCGTCGCTTGTGGCATTTTACTGAGGCTATGTAAAAGTGTGCGGTGAGACCGTTGTCCATGCCCAGAAATAAAGATCGTCATCAGTTATCTCACGAACTGTCCGCAACGGGTTGGGAAGCAGCGGCGGCCCGGTGATGAGAAAGGAAAAGCATTATGAGAATCCTGTTTGCAGCAGATGAACATCCTTACAGTGAATATGCACTTCAGGTTCTGATCAAGCTGGCCATGAACACTTGGGCGGATGTGACCCTGCTGGGAATCCATCCTGCGGTCAAGGCGACGTTTTGGCCTGGCAGCGCGGCCATCAGCCGAGCCTTACAACATTACCGGGATTCGTTCCTGAACAGTTGGGACAAGGACGCCTCCCCCTATGAGACTCAGGAGGGCCAATACGAATGGTTCCCTCTGAAGGACGGGCTTTGGGAAGAAATGAAAGTTATTCGCGGACGAAAGAAGGACTTCAAAGTCCGCATGCGGGTTGGAAAGCCGGCGGTGGAAATAATGGGGGAATCGGTGGAAGAAGGCACTGATTTGATTGTGCTTGGTTGCACGAGGGGCGACAGTTGCGCATGGGAGAAATTTCGATCCGTGCCTCAAGAGGTGGTGAGCAATGCAGGCTGCTCTGTCATGCTGGTCAAGGAGCAACAGCCGGTAAAGAGGATACTTGCTTGCCTGGACCAGGGATATATAAGCCAGGAATCTCTTGAAATGATCAACCAGATGATCACTATTCACGGAGCACGATTAGAACTTGTGGGCTTAAGCCAAAATGGTGACATGAACAAATCCGTGTACACCCGTTTAATAGAAATCGGAGACTATTACAGCGACCGGGACGTGGAGGTCAACACTCGGTTGACCGAAGTCTCCGATTTTGAAGGTTTTATAAGCCAAGAAGTCGGGCAGGATCTTCTGGCCCTTTGGGTGGGGAAAAAATCGCTTCTGAGTCATTTCTTTTCCCGCGATTGGGTTGGGCGATTTGTCAGCAAGTGCCAGACCTCCGTTTTGGTAATGCGATAGCCCCCGAATCACACAGATCCGGACACAGGAGGACCCGAGAATGAAAGTCTTAGTCGCCGTTGACAAGAACCCGGAAACTTATATTGGGCTTCGCTACGCATGCCATTTGCTGAACAAATTCGACGCTCAGGTGGATGCACTGCACGTTACGCCTGATTTGGTCGATGCCGTGGCCGAAAGCTATGCACCTTTCCTGACCAAAGACAGCCTGGAAAACGCAATGGAAGCAGATGTGCAGTCGGTGGAAGAACAGTTTCGCGACGCATGCGAGCCGTGCCTGAAATCAAGAATTCCCTGTGAGCTTCACGTAGCCGCCGGAGATCCTGCTGAGGAAATTCTGAATGCCGCACAAGACGGTTACGACATGATTGTGCTGGGCTCCCACGAACAATCATCCCTGAAGGGCCTCCTTTTGGGCGCTGTACACGCCAAAATTCTGCACTATGCCCAACAGCCGGTGCTCATTGTCCGCCAACTCCGTGAGATACGGAGTGTACTGGTGGTGTACAGGGGTTCGCAAAATGATGAAGCAGCTCTGTCCTTCATCGCTCCTCTATTGGCGGGCAAGAACGCGGAAATCAGTCTGCTGCACGTGCAGGAAACAGGGCAGCGCGAAAGCGATGAGTTCGCAAGGGCCTCACTCCAACGCGGCGCTCAAATCCTTCGTGAATTTGATTATGACCCCATTACCAGGATGGTAAAAGGGGATCTGGTGGAAGAAATCCTTAAGGATGTGGCTGTGCACAGATACGATTTGATCGTCTTAGGGGCTTATGGCCACAAGCGTCCGAAATATCTGAAATTGATCAGCGATGAGGCGCTCAATCTTGCTCGTCTGACCACCCGTCCCATTCTTGTCTACCGAGACAAAGCGGAGACAAAATAGTCTCCGTACTTAGAGACAGAATGGAGACGGGCCTAGTACGTCGTGCAAAATCTTGGCGGGGACTCCCCTCCCAAACAAAACTCTTTTTTCCTGGTTCCCAAGCTCCGCCTCATAGGCGCTAACTTAAACGTTCTGGTCCGCTCGTCCCACAGGGACGAGATGATAGTAGCCCGGCGATTGAGAAAGTGTCTCAGAACTATCGCATCTGCCAAAATCGTAGCACGATGCCGCACTAGGGGCAGGAACGACCGGTTACCCGGCGCTCCCCCTCCGAACCGTACGTGCGGATCTCC
>JBKQRG010000205.1:0-4506 GCA_052144015.1 Desulfomonilaceae bacterium | reverse complement strand
TCTCCACAGCGGTCGCAATCCGTGTGATGAGTTCGTCGCTGAATTCCTGTCCAATTACCTGCATGCCCCCTTTTTAGCACCGTCGACAAACAGTGTCCAGCAAAATTGTGGGACATGTTCAGACCGGTGTGGGGGGAGACACGGGGGCCTTTGCAAGGCCAAGATTACCTCCTTTGATCGGTCAATGGCCCCAAATGACCCGAAAGGGCAAGACCGCAGAATAATTTCTGGTGTGATGAAAGGGATGTCAGATGAGTCGCTCACGAAGAGTGTTATTATGCTGTCTGCTGCTCAGCTTGGTCTGGTGTGGACTGGATGAGCCTTATGGACAAGAAATACAAGGGTACTGGCAATGCGACGACTTAAGACTGAATGATTGTTATGACTCCTGTCTCCGTCAGTACAAATCGTGCTCAGGCTCTCACTGTTATTCATACTATCAAAGCTGTAGGAGTTCCTGCCACTACCGTTTCTGTCGGTGGGCCGAACCTGGTGGTTTTGATTAAATCGGCCTCTGGAAATCGGTTCACGCGAAGAACGTCCCGTAGATCCGGCAATTGCGAGATGTCTGCATTGAGGTGACTACTTTGACGGTCTGCTTTTGTCGGTGAAAAATTCGAAGCGTCGTCAATAATTACAACATTTCATTTCATATTAGGACACTACTGTTTTTGGAAAGAAGGCTAGTCGGGGAGGACGATTAGCTTCCAACCAATACGCCCATGCTGCTGCTCATGCCGATGGTCATCTTCTGACGGCAATGCTTGGCCCTCCAATGCGACTATTTCACGGCGACACCCCCGAGCTTGGCATCGATAGATGCCCGAGTACGGTGCGGAATCGCCGGGACTGTATATTTCATCAAAGAAAGGACCAGCGACGGGATGAACGGAGCCTTCGTCTCGGTACTGAGCCATAAACCTCCCCTCCTTTTTTATGAAAGAAACCTGTTCCAAACTGTAAATTATTAGAGGCAAAGGGGTCAAGCATAAGTCGCGAACATCGTTCTGGATTTTCTTGCCAAGCAATGCGGACCTTGATTAAAGACTGGCCCAAGAACGACAGAACCGAGTGAACTTTATAGCTTGGCGGCTTTTCACTCGGCTCAGAAAAGCGTGTCGCGTCATTTGATTGAGTAAGTGCTTCAAACTAAATAGCAACGGCAAAGAGGGGCAGTATCCCATCTTCATTTGAGCAACTGACCGTCCTCGGTCCTACTGTTTAAGTTTTGTCTAATTATTCACTCTCTAATTGTCAAGAACTTTGCAAGACTTAGCAGAAATTGAGCATGAAAAATGAACACTCCCGAAAACTGCAAAGAGCATGCGCGGCCCGACGTTGTCTTGGGGCCCGCCTACACCAAACTTCTTGATCCGCTTAACGAAGGCTTAATATTTGAGACCATGATGTTAGCATTTGAGGACGAAAAAATTGAACCTGATACGTATGTTTCCAGTGAATTCGATTAGATAAATATTTATGGTTTGGTATCATCAGAGCATCCCGTTTGGGATGCTCTGATTTCTTCCTACGGACGTTTTCGGAAAGCTGCCAAGAACTATTGGTCATACTGAATGACCAGTATTAGGTTTCTTTTCCTTAAGCGTGTCAATATGTCTTTATCACGGATTTGGCTTCTTGCGAACTCGTAAGCCTCGTCGTCATCCCGCGCTTCAACCTCGCCATCAAAAACAGTCTCTTGAGTGTAGCGGTCGTTCACTACGAACGAGTAGCGTTTGACCACTCCCCTTTCTATTCCATCAACTATCTTTGACTTTCGTTGCTGCGGTAAATTGGCTTTGGCAGCATCCTTTAATGCTTTAGCGGCCCGAAACACCGTAGCTCTCCTGGCTGGAATCTTTATTTTGGCTCTGGTTTGAGGGTTCACACCAGTGCGGGCCTTCCTGTCTGCAACCGCAAACGTACCCAACCCCCCGATCCGTATTTTGACACCGTCTTTAAGGCCCGCTTGCAGTGTTTTCACCAGTGAGTCCAGTATTGCTGCGGCAACCTTCTTCGTTACCTTCGTTTCTTCCACCAACTTCGACACTAGTTCAGCCTTTGTCATCACAATACCTCCTGTCAGATTTGAATATCCGAACCCTCCGCCTGTTTGACAGGTAACGAGAAGCTCCTTTTCGGATTTATGTGACCATTTAATCCTGAATTTTTCTTTGAACCGGAATTATGCGGCGGTCTTGCCATCTTGGGATCCGAGGAGCGATAAAGGGGCGAGAAATGATGCCCGGGAACCCTAAAGGTCTCTGTGCCTCCTCCCATAAGACCCGAGAGAGACAAGACCGCCGTTACGTTCATCAAAAAGCCTGTATTTTCCTGCCCCTGCAGCGTATCACGCCCCGGGTCCCCCAATCAAGCAAAATATTCTCGGTGGCCCTCAGCAGAACACAGCCTGCTAGTCTCGGGTCAAGGGGAAGGCTGAAGCCGCATGAACTTGCCACATTCGACCGTGATACAATAGTGTACCACATACTTTTTTCAACGCGTGATGATTCACCCCATTGGATTGACCTCCCCAAGAGAAATGGTGACGAGACATTTGAGTTGCCCATAACGGCAACCTTTACCGTGGATAGATCGAAAGATACGAAAAGCCCTCGTGGATGCCGATTACACTGATTTTCCTGAAATGGCAATCGCAACGGACAGTGTGGACAGCGAAATGGTGGAGCAGCCCCGGCGGTGGGACATCAACCGGCGGCCCTGAGGGCCGCAGCCAGTTGCACTTTCAACGCAAACCCACCATGATCAGCAGCTATGCCAATGCGCATCATTTCCCCCCTACGCTCAGCGCTTCTAAGCCGGAGATGACATCGAACAGTTCCTCGTCGATGCCATTCCGGCGCAAACCATGGAATGTCCCGTTGAGGTCCTCCAGCAATTCGTCGAGGTTTTATCGGAGCCTCACACCTTTGCTTCCGGCGGGTCGGCGACTCCTCGCTGCGGCAAGAAATCCGGCAAGTCAAGGCGTGCCACGCCAATCCGGTCGTCGGCCATCCCATAATAGACGTCGAAGCGGTCCGGTAAGCCAAGATCGTCGCGCCGGTCGATGCCGGTGGGGAACACGACGTTGGCGATGGCCCCGACGCGTTCTTGCGGCAGCACCGGCGTCAACACCGGCTCCGTCGAACGATAGCGGATCACGCGCGGATGCTCCATCGAGAGCACCATAACCCCGGCCGCGTAGCACAGCCGATGTCCGTCGTTGCTCGGCTCCGCCATTTCGCTCACGCCGTGGTAAACGATCAGCCAGCCGTGCCGGGTTAGGACGGGCGGAGTGCCGCCGCCGATTTTGAGCCGTTCCCAGGGCGACACCGGAGCCGCCAGCCGGTGATGCGAGTTAAACAGGCCGAGGCGATTTTGTTCACGGCCTTTCAAGGCCACCGGGCAGTAGGAAATCCAGATGCTTTCCCGATGGAGATCCACCTTACGGGACCGCGGGTGGAAGCAGGTTTCCTCGGGACGAGTGCCGGGAAAAAGCGGCCGCTGGAGGATGGCCATCTGCAGTTTCCCGGCGTGATTGGGAATGGCGACGGGGAAGAGGCTGGCATCTTTGTTGTCCACGTGGACGAAATCGACGCCGTGATACGGTTCAAAGGTCGCAAGCCCCAGTCGCTTCCAGTGAAACAAATCCTCCGATAGGGCCAGAGCAATCCGTGGACCTTCGGGCGAAAGCGCCGTGTAAGTCATAATGTAGCGCTGGAGCGGCTCCACGAACGTAATACGAGGATCCTCGCAGCCACCACCACCGTCGGGCCGCCTCTCATAATCGGCTTCCGGCTCCAGTGCGATGCCGAGCCGCTCGACGCCTGCCGGATCACCGGCTTCATTGAACCGCACTCGTGCAATGCCGATGCGCGAGTAATTGCCACGCGCGACGAGCCGTGGAAACAGGTAGAGCTTACCAACCGGGCCACGAACGGCAGCCGGATTCAGGACGCCTTCGAGTTCCTGGGGATTACCCGGCTCCGGCTCCATCACCAGCCCCAAGCGCTGCAACTTAAATCCACTCATAAAATCCTCTCACAAGGTCACTCTTGCTGATCGCTATCTAAACAAGCGATGATTGCTTCGGTAACCCGTTTAGTCTCATTGGGACCTCGAACCGGGATACAAACAACACCTGCTTCTTCAGCCGGATAGTCGTTCCCTCCCACGAACAAGGCATCTCCTATGAAAATCATCTCTTTCAATGAAATGCCAAGGAGGTCTCGCAGCTTTCTGATTCCGTAGGCTTTGTCAATGCCAGGTTTGGTGACATCAATGGATGTCGCGCCACCCATTCGGACAGAAAACTCGGGAATAAAAGTGTCAAGGATTGCTTTGATCTTCTTTCGCTTGCTGAAATCAGGGTCCCATTTGTCCTTTTCTTCCAAAGGGGCCTGCTGACCTAATGCGGAAAAGGTTATCTGGCTTCCCCGGTCTTCAATTACCTCTCCCCAGACCTTTTCGACCTTGAAGCCCGCTACTCCCAGCGCTTTTTTTAGG
>JBKQRG010000204.1:0-6666 GCA_052144015.1 Desulfomonilaceae bacterium | reverse complement strand
ATGATGTCCCCAGCTATAGCGACTATCATTATTTTGCCATATTGAAAAAAAAGGGAAACTGAGTCTTTTTGGAAACTGTACCACAGCTAAGTATAGAGGTCCATTATGTCAATTTGTACGCGGTATCGTTCACTTCGACTGTTTCCGGTCTGTTCACCACGTAAAGGCCTGCTGCTACAAGGCCCAGACCCAAATAAAGCGTCAATGGAATAGTTTCTCGTAATAAAAGAGCGCTTAATGCCACTCCGAATAGAGGCGCCAGGAAGGTAAATGCCGCTAACCTGGTAACGGGAAAGTGGTGAATCATCCAGAACCACAAGAGATAGCTAACAACAGCCACCACTAGGACCTGATATGCAAAAGCGCAGCAAACCAAAACCCCCGGGTTTAGAGACATGTCACTCTCCAAAAGCAAGGAACCTATTGCGAGGACAGGGATGGAAAAAAGCAGTTGCGCAGACAGAGTTTCAAAATGCGTAATAGGTCGATTCCATATGAATCTCTTAAGATAAACCATATTTGCCGCCCAGAACATGGCTGAGATGAGCACCATTAAATCACCGAGCCAGTACAGAGGCCCCAATGTGGAAGATCTTGCGCCAAAGGCAAATATTAAACCACCGAATGCCAATAATAACCCCGCAATTTTCATCCATGTCAATCGCTCGTTCGGCAATACAAAATGTGCTGCAATCGCGACCCAAAAAGGGTGGGTGTAAATGAATATAACGGACCTGGAGACGTCGGTGAAAACAAGCCCCCAATAAAGGAACAGAAACGATATTCCAAAAAGAGAACCGATGATCACACCGTGTTTAAGGTAATCCCGTCCAAGAAGAAACCGCCTGCGCACTAGTCGGGCATAAATCCATAGAAGGCCGCACGCGGCAATGGACCTCATTGCCGCGCCGAAGATCGGAGGAATTCCTTGATTGCTCACCTTGATGCTGACAAGATTTCCTCCCCAGAGCAAGCAGAGAAGCGCCATAAGAGATACCGCTGTTAAGGGGAGGTGCTGCACTGATTTGTTATTGATATCCATGGATCGGAGATACCTGACGATGTATCAAAATAGTGGTGGTGTCATGCAGATTAATCTGAATTCTAAGTAGTTGTCGGTTGTGGACGATTCACCAGATAAATTCCTACCGCCACCAAAGCCAGTCCAATCCCCAGAAGAAACGTTATGGCTTCTCCCAGAATCAATCCGCTCAACAGCACTCCAAAAAGAGGAGTCGGGAAAGTAAAAGCCGCCAGTCGGCTCACGGGATATCGATGAATTAGCCAGAACCAAAGAAGGTAGCTCATAAACGCTACTATGACGGACTGGTAAAAAAGCGCCGTCAGAACGATTGGTTTCAAGTCCACCGGCCGTCCCCATTCAAATATCAAGGTGCCTGCCGCTAGAATCGGAATTGAGAAAAACAGCTGCGCAAACAGTGTTTGGAAATGACTTATAGGTCGATTCCAGATAAATTTTTTGATGTAAATGGTGGTTGCGGCCCAAAGCAGTCCGGCGGTAAGTTCCAACAGGTCTCCCACCCAGAACAAAGGCCCCAGAGTGGGGGATCGAGATCCGAAAACCAGGACTAATCCTGCAAACGCGAGACATAATCCCGCTGTCTTGCTCCACGTCAAACGATCATCTGTTAATAGAAAGTGTGCCCCAAGCGCGACCCAAAAAGGATGGGAGTAGAGAAAAATAACAGCCCTGGAAACATCTGTGAAGCTGGGGCCCCAGTATAAAAGGAGGAATTCCACTCCGAATAGAACGCCGATCACCACTCCGTGTTTCAGATCCCCGCCTTGAAGAAAGACCTTTTCCGAGGAATACCTCGCATAAATCCAAAGTAGAAACGATGCCACCACGGATCGTATTGTAGCGGCGAGGATGGGGGAAATACCCTGATTACTAAATCTGATGCTCACCATGTTTGCACCCCAGAGGAAGCTGAGCATCACCAGAAATAGTACCCCGGCAACGGGAATATGATTCGATCTGTCCGAATTCGAACTCATTTGCTTGCTCACAGGAGTTTTAGGTATTCTATTCTTGTGGAGAAGGGCAATCAAGATGGTTACCATATTCATTCATATCAAAAAAGCTTATTTCTTTATGCTCGCTGCCTTGCCGGAGAAAGCTGCTGTCCCGCATCGGACAGGTGTTCCGCCTGCCCAAAGGATTTGAGCTGTCTTAGAGATTGGTCCGAAGCTCTTTGCCCAAACATAACCGGGTTTTTCAAGGCGGAAAGGATGGATCAAGCACTCTACGGTCTAAAGCCACTGGCCATGCTGATGGTCATTGTATATTCCGCAATTGGGTTTGCAGTCTTTGGTGTGGCTTCTACGCTTAGAGCCGACCATCCGATGCAAAGCCATCTCGTAGCACTGCATCAGGGTCATCGCGGTATGATCTGTGTCAAGACCCGCAGTTCGGGAGCAGCCGCGCAGTCAGCTGTTCAACGCCCGCGAAAGGTACAAAAAAAGGGGAAGGTCCAGACCTTCCCCTGAGGACAAAAAGTATTCCTCGATCCTAGTGCTCCAAGGCTTTTGCAATTGCTATGCCGGTATTCTGGCGAACATAAAGCTCGTCAAACGCGTCTTCTTCTTCCTTTCTCCGAAAGAGGAGCGCAAAAACAATAGCGGCTAAAAATCCTGCCGGGATAGAGACAATCCCCGGATTTTTCAGCGAGAATAGCGGTTTATCCAGACCGAAGATGAACGAGGTGCCGTCCTTGTTCTTCTCGTAAGAGACTTTGGCCCTGGCCATCTCAGCCTTTTCTTTGTCAGTAAGGACCGTGCCGCTGGTCTGCTTTTGTTCCAGAGCGGTGTATATCTTCTGGTCTCCAGCAGCGATCATCTTAGGATACTGCATGTTGGGGGAGACCAAAACCAAGACTATCGAAACTACCGTACCTACCAGCAGGCCCGCTACGATTCCTGCGGTGTTCATTTTCCTCCAGAACAGAGAGAGCACTACCGTCGGTAGATTTCCGGCAGATGCCACGGCAAAGGCCAGCGCGACCAGGTGGGCCACGTTCTGACCTTCAGCCAAAATCGCGATGACAACTGCAACTGCCCCGACGCAGACGGAGGCTACTCTGGCCGCCAGAACTTGCTCATGCTGATCAGCTTTGCCGCCTTTGATGGCGCTCACGTAAATGTCGTGAGAGATGGCGGCCGCAGATGCAAGCACAAGGCCGGACACGACCGCGAGAATGGTTGCAAAGGCCACCGCGCATAGAAAGGCAAGGAATATATCACCCAGCAAGGGCATGATGGCGTTCCCTAACATTTGGGCCAGCAGCAGATTGGACATGTTGCCGCCCTTGTCCACGGCCCACGAGATCTGCGGGCTGACATGAATGGCCGATCCGAAACCCAGAAGGGTCGTCAGTATGTAGAATATGCCAATGAGAAACATGGCTACGATAACGGATTTTCGTGCCTCCTGCGCGGTAGGCACGGTGAAGAAACGCATGAGTATGTGAGGCATACCTGCAGTGCCCAGAACAAGCGCCATGCCCAGAGAGATCTGGTCCCACACGTTCGTCAGCAACAAGCCGGGTTCGAGGAAACGTTGCCCATAGTCAAAGCCCGGTTTCGCCACTGCATCTTTGAGAAGGTGCACTCTGGTCCAGTCCGAAATCTGCGAATTGGTAGCCACGTCATGGAAAAATTGAAGCGGCTTAAAACCGGCATATCCCGCTACCAGTAGGGACAATAGTATCGCTCCGGTCATCAGGAGGCCAGCTTTGATGATCTGCACCCAGGTGGTGGCTATCATTCCTCCTAAGGCAACGTACACGATCATCAGACAGCCGACTCCTGTGAGTGCATACTTGAAAGGGATGCCGATGAGAAGCTCCATGAGCTTGCCTGCACCGACCATTTGGGCCGTCAGGTAAAAGATCGAGACGAGCACAGTCGAGAAGGCTGCCGCCGCACGGACAGGCTTGGGCGATGACCTGAAGGCAAGTATATCTCCCATAGTGTACTTGCCGGCATTTCGGCACGGTTCGGCCACGATCAGGAGTACCGTCACGTAAGCGACCAACCATCCCACCGAATACATGAAGCCGTCATATCCGTAGAGGCATATAAGGCCCGCAATACCCAGGAACGAGGCAGCGGACATGTAATCCCCCGCTATGGCCCATCCGTTTTGCCACCCGGTGATGGCCCCGCGAGCCGCGTAGAAGTCGGCCGTGGTTTTGGTCCTTTTTGCAGCCCAGAACACAATGTACATTGTTATCAAAACGATAATGATGAACATTGTGATAGTGATGCCTTTGTGCGCTTCCACTTTGGTCGGGGCCTCGGCCTTTGCTGGTGCGGGCTGAGCCACTACTGCTGCTGAAATCGCGCTCTCGGGGCCCGCCATAGCCACACCGGGGGCTGAGAGATGTCCTATGATCAGGCCCAGCGATAGAGCCAGAGTCAACGCTATAAATACTCTTTTCATTCTTGCAATCCTCCTCACTGCAGTTTCAATTCGTCAATTAACTCGCGGGTCATCCTGTCTGACACCCTGTTCGCCCATCCGGCGTAATAGAGCGCTATGGCCCAAGAAACAAAGAACTGGGAGAGAGCAAACAAATACCCGAAATTGATGTTGCCCAACAGTTTAGTGCTCCAGAGTCCCGGAGCGGCTCCTGCGCCGATGGGGAGGAGGAAATAGTAGATAGTGGAAAAAATCCACCAACCAAAGAGAAAATATGCTTTTCTCCTGTGAAGCTCTCTGAACTTGGGATTCCTGGCTATTGCAGCCCAATCTTCCTTTTTCTCAGCCACTGTTCTAACTCCTTCCCTGTTGCCCTACGAGCGATGCTTGCCTTTGCTAGGCAAATCCGTCTGCGCTGACGCTGCAACCAAATCTATCGGTCCGTGCAGACCCGATAGCCCAGCATAAGACCCCGCTCATTAGTGCGTTTGTTTTTGGAAAAATGAACCTTTTCTTAAGTAACTGCGTTGCCACCTACGACCTCAACCGAGGCGTTCTCACGCCATGGCACGAGCGGGAGGGGATCGACCCACTGCAGTGATGAAGAATACAATACGTCCTAGTATTTCAGGCGATTCTGATCTGGAATGCCGGCGGCTGACCCCCTGAGTGACGGCGACAATAAAAAAGCCGTCATCCAAGGTCAAGATCCGGCGAACCAGAGAGCAGCGTTTTGCGTCAGTGGCTATGGAATCTGACAAGGTGGGGGAAGGTATTAGGAGAAGAGCTATGAAGGTGAAATAAGTGTATCGATGTCGCTGTGAGAGTGGTCGAGGGATTCGATTCCGGACCCCCTTGATAAAGCTCTTTATGCAACTGGGATAGACCAAAAGAGGGGTCGGACGCGTCCTCGCGAGCGACCTTTCGAGTTTCCAAAAGTCCAGAGGAAACGGCTCCACAAAGAAATTGGCAAACGCCGGCCCAGCTCGCCCAGGCCCTCCTCCCGACCCTTTAGAGGCCGGTTTGCGGCCTACCCGAATGAGCCATTGACAGCTCTCTTTGTGTCGTTTCCGAGACACTCGATGCTTTCCCGTGGCCCCAGCTCTTTGTTAAGACTTTGAGTACAATTGGCGGTGAAGTCTCAGACCGAAATTCCGTACATATTGACGGGACAAGGTTCCAGCCCCCAAGAAGAACCGTTCTTGGCCCGTAGCAAACTCCTTCAGATTGACCGACCGACTCAAACCCTTGCTAGGCAATGATCCTACGCTAAACGCAGTATTTTAGTTTAAGGGTACTTTGGGGACCCTGTCAACCCTTATTTTTTGTGGCTTTGTTTCGCAGGTGCGTGGCGAAGTCCCTGCTGAACACTCGTTTAAGGTTGGATATTGTGAACGCTCAATCAGAGCAGTGCATTACAGGCTGGCCTTTCCGTGTTGTATTAGACTAAGTTCACTATCGTGAACCTCGACTCACTCCGGTCTCTCTTTGACCGCTAGAGAAGGCTTGCGATAGTGGCTGAAAAGTGTCATGATTTCTTTCGGTCTCAGCAATATTACGTATATCGTGAAGCATATTTTCGGGGCACAGAGCTTTCCCTAATCGACCATAGGGCGTCTCCAGATGGAGAACGACGCTCAAACCAGTACGATACCGTAAGAATACACAGAGAATATCCGGTCGGCACGCCCTCAACTTCGACTCTGTGTGTTCAGGTGTCATCTATGTCACAAAACCCCTACTGGAGGTCAAGATGAAGTATGAGGAAGTTTACAGGGAGTCTTTGGCGAGCCCCGAAAACTTCTGGGGCCGGGCGGCTGAGGAGATCACTTGGGATCGTCGCTGGGAACAGGTTTTGGACCGATCCACGCGCCCGTTCTACCGATGGTTTCGTGGTGGCATGCTGAATAGCTGCTTCAACGCAGTCGACTACCACATCCAGCAAGGAAGAGGCGGTCAGACAGCCGTTATCTACGACAGCCCTGTAACCGACACTGTCAAAAAATGTACCTATTTCGAACTCAGGGATCGTGTGTCCAAAATCGCCGGCTTTTTGAGAGGACTGGGGATTGAGAAGGGCGATACGGTGCTGATCTACATGCCTATGATCCCGGAAGCTTTGATGTCCATGCTTGCCTGTGCCCGCATAGGTGCGATCCATTCAGTGGTCTTCGGAGGGTTTGCCCCGCGCGAGTTGGCGATCCGCATTGATGACGCAAAAC
>JBKQRG010000203.1:0-19137 GCA_052144015.1 Desulfomonilaceae bacterium | reverse complement strand
AATTTCAGTTTTGATAATTTTTTTGAAACCCGTGATCGGGATGACCGATGAACTGGGCCCAAATGGAAAATCATTTACTCTCAAATATCAGAAAAACCATAGAACAATATAGGATGATCGTCAGCGGGACAGGCGTGGTCGTGGGGGCCTCGGGCGGTCCAGACTCAACAGCTCTGCTGCACGCTTTAAATCTCTTGAAGAGAGATCTCGGGTTTAGGATCACCGCCGCACATTTGGACCATGGTTTGCGTCCCGAATCCGGGCTCGACGCGCAATTTGTCGCAGAAATGGCTAAGGGGCTCGGAATAGAATTTGAGCTCAAATCAGTTGATGTTCGAAATCTTGCTAAAAGACTAAACATAAGCATTGAAGAAGCCGGCCGCCGCGCACGTTATGATTTCTTGGATGACGTGATAAAACATTTTGGCGCAGATATCGTGGCTACCGGTCACCACCGAGATGACGAGGTTGAGACTTTTTTCTTAAGAATATTTCGCGGGTCATCTATCAAAGGACTGGGAGGAATTCCACCTGTGAGGGGAAGAATTATCCGACCTTTGATAAATTGCGGCAGATCAGAGATTCTCGATTTTCTGGAAAAAGAGGGGATTGCCTACCGGGTAGACGAAACAAACTTGTGCACTGATACTGACCGGAATTTTATCAGAAATCGGGTGATGCCCCTGGTAAGGAGGCGTTTTCCTAATTTTGGAATACCGCTGAAGCGAACCATGGAGTTGATAAAACTTGAAGATGATTTCTTAGAAGAAGAAACACTCAAAATATACGCTGCTGCCGTTTATGGTCAGGCAGAGTCTTTGGCTGTAAATACCCCCGCATTGCGACGCGTTCCTGGGGTGCTCATTGCGCGTGTATTTTTGCGAGCGCTTCAGGAGTTCTTCGGAGTTGAAATCAGATGGCGTCAAACTCATTTGGAATCAATATCTCGGCTGGTGCGCAGCAACAACCCTTCCTCCGTGCTGGATCTTCCCGAGGGTATTAAACTGGTGAGAGAATATGATCGTATACTGATCTCCCGCAATAAAGAAATTGAATTGTCACAACCGGAAATCACTCCGATATCGGGCCCGGGAAAGATCTCTATGCGGCAATGGGGAGGGACAATAGAACTCAATGTTCTTCCGAGAGAACGAAATTTGCAAATCGAGAGAAATAATCCAGGAAAAGTTTTCTTTGACGCAGATTTGATCTCCTTTCCACTCCTTCTGCGTAGTCCAAGACCCGGAGATCGTTTTCGACCCTGGGGCCCCGGAGGAACCAGGAAACTGAAAAAGGTGTTAATCGATTTGAAAATTCCTCGATTGAAGCGTCAGCAACTTCAGCTTTTGTTAAAAGATGATGAGATCTTATGGATACCCGGAATTCGCCGCGGTTCCGCAGGTCCGATTACTGAAAATACGAAATCAGTCCTAATAGCGGAGTTCACTAACTAGTTATGGCCGAGATCCAAAGACATTTAAAGCCAGGCCCGGCCCGGCTTCCGTGTCATACAAGAGATCCCTTGTAGACGTGTGAAACGTAATGCTTCCGACTGTCTCATAAAATTCAGGCATGTACAGTGTTCCCTGTCTTTCTAAGGTCCAGACCATAGAAGATTAAACACAGAAGTATTTTTTTGACGACTATTTCGCGAAGCCAGCCTATTCCTCCTTTACTGAGACCCTGATATGATTCGTCTCATGCGGCCACAAATTCGGCCGACGGAGGAACGGTTTTTCGTTTAAATCCCTAGGAGTGGCTTATGGTAAAGCGTGTTGTTCCGAGACCGCGCTTGCACACCGGATGGGTTTTGATCGCATTTACGGCTATTCTGGCAATAACCTTGGGAAACCAGTATTGTCCGGCAAAGTCGTCGGCCTTTGGTGATAATGAAATTAGCTCACAGGATGAGACGCAGATTTCACGATCCGACCCAATCCCGTCCGGAACCGTTAAAAAGTATTCGACCACGGGTTTTCAACTCTTCGATTACGCAATTCATCTGCTAAGGCGTAATTATGTCAATGAGATACCGGACACCCTTCTGTTTGATTTCCCGTTGAAAAGGATGACAATGACTCTCTTGCCTCATTGCGTCGAGGAGATTCCCAATATCGCGGAATGTTCCGAAGAGCGGGAGAGGTGCTTCGGGCAATCGATTCGATCTATAGCGGCGCGGTGCAACATTAGGCAAGAGCTTCTCTTCGAAATTGCTCTAAAGCTAATATTAAGACAGCTTGATCCAAATACGGGGCTGCTGGATGAAGCAATGCTCAAGGAGATTAAGATCAGCACCTCAGGAAAATTCGGTGGAGTCGGATTGGTAGTAGCATCGCGGGAAGGGAATTATGTTGTGGTTTCTCCATTTGAAGGGTCTCCTGCCCACAAGGCAGGAATAACACCTGGAGAAATCGTCCTGGAGATCGATGGTCAATCTGTTCAAGGATTGCCTTTGAGTGAAGTATTAGCCAAGGTCCGAGGCCCCGCTGGCTCCATAATCGCCTTCACTCTTAATGATCCGAAATCAGATAAAATCCGACATATTCGATTGCGACGTAAGGAAATCGTAGTCCCGCCTGTTAGATACGGAATGCCGGCAGAGGGGATCGGATATTTACGATTAGTAAATTTTCAAGAGAGCACTTATGCCGACACGCAGCAGGCTTTGAAACTGATGATTGCACAAAATGGCAGCCCTCTAAAAGGTTTGGTTTTGGATTTACGAGATAATCCTGGAGGGCTTTTCGACCAAGCCATACAAGTTGCAGAATTGTTTGTTTCGTCCGGAGTGATAACTTCCTTGCGTGGTCATAATCAACAGTTTAATCGGGAATTCAGATCCAATTCAAGATCGTTGGTCCCGAGGGTACCCATTGTCGTTTTAATAAATAACGGTACCGCCAGCGCTTCCGAAATTTTGGCTGGCGCGCTGAAAGATAAACCCGGAGTTGTTCTGATGGGAAAGCGCACGTTCGGCAAAGCCTCGGTTCAAGCAGTGTTTCCGCTAGGCAAAGGTTCGGGATTGCGTCTCACGACAGCTCATTACTACACGGCTGATGGAGAGGATATCGAAGGAAAAGGTCTCGAACCTAGTGTGAAATTAGAGACCCCGGATGATAATCGCCAAGAAGGAACAGTGGATCCGTTAGCTGCAGAACGCTTGGATACAGACTATTCCCTCACCAGAGCCATTGAATATATTCGCTCGCCCCAATTGCCGAATAGGACTTTCCAATCATTATTCTAAGGAACATTAGTCTCAGAGTGCATTCCGTTATTTTTGCCTTGACTTAAGAATAGGAATTGTGGCAATCATAAAGGTTGCGGAATTCATTTTCATGACAGCAAGGGGTTTGACGACACGAGACTCAGAATAAGACTGAGGCTCAGGGTGTTGGCTGCATTTCTCGACTAAATTGAAGAAAATACATCTTCCCCCTTGCTTTCATTTCAGATTTTGTGTATAATTGTGTCTGCCTTCGTAACAGAAGGATATTATTTTTTTGATTTTTGCAGAGTGTAAGGAGGTTGGATAAGCATGAGGTTGCCCGCGGGCCATGCTACACGATTGTTTTTTGGATTTGCGTGCTCAATCAGCTTTCTCGTAGTTTTCGCTTTATTGATCGCCCACAACAGCGAAGCTGAATCTTCAGATTTCACCCGTTCATCCATCGAACAGTATCCGCTTACCATTCCTATTCCCACATCCAACCCGGACCTAACGATCGGATTTTACAAAAAGCTGGGCTTCACTACGTCGGAGGGGTTCAGCAAGGGACTTGATATAGTTTGTATGGAGAAGGAAGGCACCCCATATAAACTGGAGATTTGTCATAACATGCACTTCTCCGGGCCGGGACCTCTGGCTGGCGGAGTGTCCGGTATGAGCTTTCGAGTTGGGAACCTGAACGCTTCAGTTAAGGAACTGAGAACTAAGGGTTTAAACTTCTTGGAAACCGAGGCTCAAAGAGATGGCGTCAAATACGCTTCCCTAAAAGATCCTAATGGGATAAGCATCAATTTATTCGAACCTTAATAATAGATAGACTGTTACTAGTTCTGTTTTAGTTCCCTGGGCGGCTTTGATCTCAATTACTGAACCCCCTGGTACTCCCTCAATTCCCTGATGATCCTTTCCAGGTCTCCACTATCGGGCGCGAACGGAAAATTTCTAATCAATGTGCCGGGCTTCTCATTCCCATAAGGCCTGTTACACGCTACTTTGCCATTCGGTCCAGGGCAGCCGGAAGTTTCAAACGGGACTCCGGTCATGACAACTTCCTGAAGCTCTGTCTCCGAGAGACCGAAATAAATGATTCGTTCCAGAGAATCGAATTCCATAGATTTTAGGTTGCAGCGATCGTTATCGATCAACCAGCGGGCCAACTGGATACGTCGATAGATTCCGATATGTGGAGCAGGATGGTTTTGCATCGGCGACCCAGTCTCGGGGAAAAACGAAAACAGGTGAGTGCATCCTCCCATTGAGTGAGCCCTCGCAATACTCGACACTAGTTCTTTTTCTGTTTCACCCAACCCGCAGATCAGATGAACTCCGGCCATACCCTCACCGAATATATCAAGCGCTTCGCCATAAATTTTCCAATATTGATCCCATCGATGGGGTCCGCGGACGGCCTTTCCACGAAGTTGCCCGAAAATCTCTTTTGTAGCCGCATCAATCGCGACGCCGATGCGGTCTGCTCCGGAATCCTTCATCGATTTCAGATCATCTTTCTTGAGCAGTGTGGGAGCAATTAGAAGCGAAATGGATTTATCGGTAACATCCGAGAGTTGCCGGCAAAGTTTGAGCACGTCGTTCTTGGCGCGCGGATGAGTAATCATCGAAATGCAAACGCGACTGACGTAATCCGGCGCATTCTCCATCGCGTCTATCACTTCTTGTGTCAGGAATGTTTTCCATGGGACGCGAATAAAATTTCGTCTGGTGGGCAGCGTGTATTTCTCCGCCGCCAAACCACAGAAAGAGCAGTTCGCTCTACATCCGTCGGCATAGGTCATCAAGAGGTTGATGCAACCGAGTCGGGCACCGCGGTAAAACCATCCCTTAACAAATCCTAATGTCATTGCCGCAGCCAAAGATAACCGCACATACTCAGGGCTTTCTTGCTGCGAAATTGCTTGCGAATCAATATAGGATGCCTGCATGCGTGATGACCTCCTGGCGAATTTATGCTATAGCGAATGCAATGTATGTCAACTCAATTTGCGTGATTTTCATCAATCCGCAGTCGAGAAAAATGATTTTTATTTGAATGCCATGCGAAAATATATTTATTCTAATATAGCTAATTTTTGCTTCCCTCATCGATTGGACCATTTCACAGGCAAGATGAGCGTTTTATCGGCATAAAGGCTATATGGGCTACCCCAATTCTACCCGACATTTACTCCTTGACAAAGATCAGGTTTTCATTATGGTGCATAATTGAGCCGGTGGGTATCGGAGGCCGAGGGAGTCGTTTTCTCCCCCGCGTTTTTTTTTTCGCGGGGGTTGACTTTTATATGGGCCGGGAGTATTTTAGGCATGAAAGGCCGTCTTCTACTTGTATCATGACTCCCCCCCCTTGATACCTAACCGGAGGCGGTCTTCATTTTTTCTGCGGTCCATAAATATTTACTTTGGGTTACATAAACGTTTTTGATTAACAAATTATTCGAGATTTAAATACTGTTTGAAAAACACTAAACAATTTCTGAATAGTGTGCTTCCCCAAATTGATCTATTTTAGGCATTGGTTAATTATTCATACAATTAGCGGTCCCGGTTAACTTGCGCGCTATGCATTCTTTTCTCCTACCAAAATGGATTCGTTCTCAGCTTCCATCGGCTGCGGCAGTTCAAGCTATGGGACGAGGTACGTATGACAAGGGGCTTACAACTGTATGCAAGGAAGCACGCTGTCCTAACCAGGGCAATTGCTTTGAACGACGAACCGCTACTTTTCTTATACTTGGCAACCGCTGTACAAGAAATTGCATCTTTTGTGGGATTGCCCACGGTGTTCCCGCACCGCTGGATCCTGACGAGCCTCAGCGCGTAGCAGAAGCTGTCGAATCGTTGGAACTCCGTCATACCGTAATTACTTCAGTGACGAGGGATGATTTGTCGGATGGTGGAGCATTCGTTTTTGCTGAAACTGTTCAATCCATCCGAAGCATAGTCCCAGAAACCAGTATTGAGATGCTTGTGCCGGATTTCCGGGGACGCCCAGCCGCGCTAGACACGATCATAAATGCAGAACCGGACGTTATTGGCCACAATTTGGAGATGGTTCGGCGCTTGTACCCGTTATTAAGACCAAGCGCATCATATACGCGGTCGCTGAGAGTTCTTGAGATTTTTTCCGCCCAAGGTCCTAAGGCAATTGTCAAATCCGGAATTATGGTAGGCTTGGGCGAGACCGCAGCAGAATTAAAGGAGCTGATGAATGACTTGGCAACCACAGGTTGTAAAGTTCTAACCATAGGACAATATCTGCGCCCAACTGAGAGGCAGGTTCCTGTTGAACGATATGTGTCTCTTGAGGAATTCGAACACTTACGTGAACTGGCGATCTCATTTGGGATCGAGTGTGTCGTCGCCGGTCCGTTAGTCAGAAGCTCCTATGACGCGGCGAGGATTTTTAGAAAATTAACATCTGCAATGCCTGTTTAAGACATATAGCGTTTCACTCACCCAATCGCGCAGAGACCATTCGTCTATCAATGATACAATTTTCGTCTGTACATCCACATCTTTTCAGTAAAGCCTTGGTAGTAGCCGGTAAGGAGCTTTTACTGACAGTTGAATTCGAATAAGCGACTTATCGGCCCGCGTTTCGGACAGCCTCCAGTATTCTAAGACCAATTTCTGTTGCCAGATCGGAATCTGACTCTTTAAGAGCCCCCGCTATTTCACGCCATTCATCTTCATCCCCAGAGAAGGTGATCTCGATGATGTCCTCATTGGAATCGTTTACCAGAGCTTCGGTGAGTTCCATCCTTACTCTCCTTCGGCCGACTTCTCGCCACTACAGGGATTGGTCTCCTGGCCCGCGTTCGTCTTTCAGAAGATCACTAGAAATTCGAGTTGTCGCTACCCCGTTACTTTTACTCCGCAATGTGCAAACCAGATTCCAGTCCTCATCTACCCGTGGCACTCTGAATGCTTAAGTATCCTCGTGAAATCCTATTAACATGGTTCAGAAAAGGCAACAAATCTTATCAAAAACTTTTTCTCAAGCAACTTGGTGAAAAATGTATCCCCACTCATATATAATGCTCAAGCTTTATTAAGTAAGAATTCAAAAAAATCTTGAACGGTAGCCCTCTTATTTGGTGTGAAAATTTTGATCAGGTCCGCCAGATTTCGTTCTTGATACTTATCTTGGAGAATTTTTTGAAAAGCAGCAATTCCATTGTCACTGAATACGTAAGTTGCGATTTGTGCGGGTCTGAAGAGCATACTTTTTTGTACTCGAAGTGGGATCCGGTCACGCGAAAGGAATATAATCTCGTCGAGTGCCGCTGTGGGATGGCGTTTGTGAACCCTATGCCAACCGTCGAAAGCATCCCGTTTTTATATCCTCCCGATTATTTGAAGGATAAGAGAGCCTTCGCTCGACTATATAGCAGGATGATGAAACTCCTGCCGAATATTTCAGGTGGAAGGCTGCTAGATATAGGGTGCGGGCAAGGAGACTTCATCAGCCGCGCTTCTCAAGAAGGATGGTTTGTTGAAGGGGTGGACCTGATGGCATGGGATAATCCCGATCTTCTGCCTATAAAAATCGGGGATTTCCTCGAAATGGACTTGCCGTGGGAAAGCTATGACGTACTGACGGCATGGGCACTGTTGGAGCATGTGAGGCGGCCGTCAGCATTTTTCCGAAAAGTAGTTCGGCTTCTCAAGAAGGATGGAAAGTTTATATTCGTGGTTCCTAATTTCAAAGCTCCGGGAATGACGCGCAGCTGTACGGAAGACATTCCTCGACATTTATGGCTTTTCAGTCCACGCGCTATTGACGAATATCTGCACAAATCCGGAATGGAAACGCGGGATATCCGTCATAATAACGATATTTATAGTGCTTATCCTTTCGGTCTACTCAGGTTGATCCTTTTCAAGCTGTGGAAAAACGGTGCTCACTGCAGCCGTTACGACAACAAATCTATCGCTCTCCTGAGAAATCGGCAGATTAGAGGGAATCTTCGCTGGTGGCTTTCGGAAGTTATTCGGTCAGTGGGTCCGATGGACCTGATCCTTGATGCCGCGGATATAACCCTTGGGGTTTTGGTCGCTGAGTTTTCAAAAATGATTCAGAACTATGGGATTATAACGGTTGTAGCCGGGAAAAAGACTGACTAATTCACCCATAGCCTATTTGTTCTGAGGAGTGATAGCCTGCTATGCGCGCTGTTTCATCGGATAATCATGCAAAGCAAAAAAAAAGCAATCCCATAGGAGGAGGATTGCTAAGAGGGTATGGTTAGGAGTCGTTGTTCGATAATAGGTTGAGCAACAACTGTGCCAGATAACCAACATACTGACATCAGGTCATGTTCTCAAATAGCCCAGGTCTAATGAATAGTATCCGCGCTAAGTTTTTTCGCATCATCTTTTTTTGTTTCTCAAGGTACTGAGAATTTTTTTCGCACATTAGGCGTTCGATCCTCATATGTGATCGGCAACAGCCCGAAATCATTGAAACGCGTTAATACCCGGCCATATGCTGTAATCGCGCGATCCGTTCCTCGATGGGCGGATGTGTAGCAAAAAGCTTTGCCATAGTGCCGCCAAGAAAAGGGCTGACAATAAACATGGATTCCGTGGCAGGGGCGGCATTCATAGGTGTCGCCTCAACCCCGCGTCTTAGTTTGTCGAGCGCGCCTGCTAACCACAAAGGTTGTCCGCAAATTTCCGCGCCCGATGCGTCGGCCATGTATTCCCTGGAACGAGAAATAGCCATTTGGATAATCATAGCGGCAATGGGCCCCAGAATTGCCATGAGAATCATACCGAGGAATGATCCCCGACCCTCTTCATCCCTGCCCCCAAAGAACATGCCGAACTGGGCCAGATAGGTGATTGCAGCGCCAAAGACCGAAGCGATTGTCTGAATCAGTATGTCCCGATGTTTAACATGTGATAATTCATGAGAGATAACCCCAGCAAGCTCTTCCCAGGTCAGCAGCTGCAGTATGCCTTCTGTTACAGCGACGGCGGAATGGTTTGGGTTGCGTCCTGTAGCGAAGGCGTTCGGTGATGGATCAGGAATGATGTAGACCTTGGGCATAGGCAAACCTGCTTTAGTTACCAGCTGACTAACCAGATGGAAGAGATCCGGGGCCTCTGATTCAGTGACTTCCTGCGCGTTGTACATTCTGAGGACAACTTTGTCACTGAACCAGTAGCTTCCGATATTCATAACGAAAGCAATTACTAGAGCAAGTGTAGCCCCATTCTTGCCTCCCATATACCCTCCTATGGCGACCAACAGGGCTCCCAAAGCTGCCATAAGTAAAAAGGTCTTGAGCTGATTCATCTTTTTCTCCCGTCACAGATTTTTTAGATTAAGGCAAGCGCCTATCGCTTTTCAGATAAACAGCTTAACCAGTTTGTATTTCTAAAATGTCAGGCGACCGAGACGCCGAATCCTCCGGCATCCAGCTCCGCAAGGGACGGATCGATCCAAGTGACACCGAGAGCGTAGGAGGCACTCAGAAGTACATTTTTATCTGAGAGCATCTCCTATTCTAATATCCCGCGCTCTGGCAAATTCTATTGCTGCCACACGATTCTTCGATGGAGCCTGAACTTCGCGCAAGAGCAACATTCCAGTGCCGGTTCCCACAAGAATTCCGTCTCCACACAATGAGGCGACCTTTCCAGGCACGCCTAGTCCATCTTCCGAAGTGGCCTCCCACACCCTTATCTTTTCGCCCGACAATTTAAAAAAGGCACCCGGCCATGGATTCATGGCCCTAACCAATCGGCCGAGGTACTGCGCATTATTGTCCCAAACTATTATCCCATCTTCCTTTGTGACAAGTCGGGTGCAGGTAGCCAGTGCATGGTCTTGAGGTACGGGGCGTATAGTCTTTTCGGTTATAGCTTGAAGAGTATCGACTACTAAAGAGGCCCCTCGTTCCATTAATTTATCGTGCAATGTCCCCGCGGTGTCATCGTCATTAATAAGTACTTCTTCCTTGAGGAGAATATCTCCCGTATCCATTCCACTGTCCATTAGAATGGTACAAACGCCGGTCACAGTATCTCCGGCAAGTATTGCTCCGCTTATGGGAGCTGCTCCCCGATGGCGGGGTAGAAGAGATGCGTGGAGATTTACACAGCCCTTTGGAGGAAGCTGCAATATCGATTCCGGAAGGATCTTTCCATAAGCTGCGACCACTATGATATCCGGTCTCCATTCGGCAAGGACCTCCAACACCTCCGGATCAGCGATTCGAGGCGGCTCTATTACAGGCAAATTTAATTGAAGCGCCTTCTTTTTTACAGCAGTGGGTACTATTCTCAGCCCCCTGCCTTTTGGTTTATCAGGCTGAGTTATCACCCCTATGACATGAAAACCGGAGCACAACGCCACCAATGTGGGTACGGAAAACTCAGGAGTGCCCATGAAGACCACCCTGAGGTTCACTTATTCCTCCTGCCTTTTTTCCTGAGTTTTCTGTGGTAGAGGGTTCTTTTCAGAGAAGATGCATGGTCGAGTATGGTAGTTCCATTTAGATGATCTATTTCATGTTGCAGTACCCGGGCTAACATTCCATCGGCTGCCAGCCTTATTTGTTTTCCGTTTAAGTCCACTCCTTTCACTTCGACAGCATCGGCCCGGGTAATCTCGATGCCGAATTCCGGCACACTTAAGCAGCCTTCTTCTCTAACAGATTCGCCTTCTCTTTCACAAATTTGAGGATTAATTATGAAGAGAGGATTCTTCCTTTTGTCCTTAAGATCCGAGTACGCGTACTCCAGATCCACTACTATAAGCCTGACCAATTCACCGATTTGATTTGCGGCCAGTCCTAAGCCGGGCGCTTTGTACATAGTATCAGCCATACTTTGAGCCAAACTCAAGATTCGCTGATCTATGTTCTTGATTTCTTGTGCTTTGTCCCCCAAAGCAATATGTGGTACGACCACAATAGGCAGTGCAGACATTTAATAGGTCCTCAGTAACATCTTCAAATAATATGTCTACACTCCCGGGCTACTGTCAAGATAGACTTCAAAGCTCATGAGCTATTCGCATTAACCGAATTCATTTTGTATGGGCTTTTAAACTTGTCCTTCAAGATTCCATCTCTATTCGCCCAGCACTAGCAGTTCAACAATTGTGTTGTATAGTTTCAATATAAATTGCTATGGTTTTCCTAATCCAGGAGCGGAATTTTCACGTAACAGGCGCTAAGCTGCGGTTTGGAGCAGCCGTAATGGAAACCGGATGTGAATATTCTCAGCTGATAATTCCGAACGATTTGTCTTATGCCCCTATAGCCGGTGCTTATGTTGGCTCAGTGTCGGATCAAATAGGCTTCGACGAGCATGATCGGACGAGCTTGCAGGCTGCAATTGTTGAAGCAATCCTGACCATAATTGAAAATATCTTTGAACCGGGCGATCGACAGACACTCACTATTTCATGCGAACGTGTTCCTGGCGGCCTCAAAATTAATATTAGAGAAAAAGGATTGCCCTTCGATCCCGGAGAACTGATACGCGACAAAAGCGGTTTATCTAGCAGAACCCGTCGAGCCGACGCCGGCATGTTTCTCATCAGAGATGTACTGGATGAGGTTGTGGTCCATAATCTCGGACCTGAAGGAACGGAGATTCACCTGATAAAATATCTCAGAAATCAGACTTTGGATGATTATATTGCTGCGTGCGAGCCTGAGAGATTCCGTCCACCGTCCCGCTCGCGCAAGATTTTGAAGAAGTCGGATTTTCGAGTCCGCCTCATGCGAGCGGGGGAAGCCGTGGAAGTCGCCAAATTAATATACCGCGCTTATGGCTATTCATATTTTTATGAATACCCTTACTATCCTGAGCGAATAATTGATTTAAATGCATCGGGTGAAATGATTTCGGCTCTGGCGATAACTTCGGAGGGGGAAATTGCCGGCCATTGTGCCATATTTAATTCCGA
This sequence comes from Desulfomonilaceae bacterium, assembly GCA_052144015.1. Classification (GTDB taxonomy): domain Bacteria; phylum Desulfobacterota; class Desulfomonilia; order Desulfomonilales; family Desulfomonilaceae; genus DATJPW01. The sequence continues at coordinate 6,964 of JBKQRG010000203.1, read as the reverse complement.
GGACGATTCAGGAGTAGCTGAAATCGGCCTGGCAGTGGTCCGGCCGGAATTTCGCGGGAATGGTTGTCTGCTCGAATTGACAAAATTCTTATTGAATCAGGCGCAATCTAAAGGCCTTAGTGCGCTGTATATTCGTGCTGTCACCGCTCATACTTTTTCTCAAAGAGTTGCAAGACGGCTCGGATTTGAAACTTGCGCTATTTTGTTGGGATACATTGCCTCGACTGTTTCATTCAAAGAAATCAATGAACAGCTTTCCCAAAGAGAGACATTTGTAGCGGCATATCGATATATCCAAAAAACGGATGATATAAGGATTTATGCGCCGCTCCAACACAGGCCTTTCATAACCAAGGTTTACAAGCATCTGGGGGTGAATGCAAAACCAATTGTGCCTGAAAATCGAGCGGGAAAGGCTCCCACCGGAGAATCGGTTTTCAAAATTAAATCTTCTTTTTTTATGCCGGCAGGAGTAGCTACTATTGAAATTATCCAGTACGGCGCAAACATTCTTTCCGAGATAAGAAGTCTACTCAAGCAGCTATGCTTGAAGCGATATGATCTAATTGTGATGTATTTGAATATGTGTGATCCCGGAACCTTTTATTTGACGGAAGAATTCGAAAGGCTCGGATTTTTTTTCTCAGGTATTTTGCCTGGAGTTTCAGGTGGAGAGGCTCTCATTTTGCAATATTTGAATAATGTGCCGATTGATTATCGCCAAATCAAAATCCATTCGAAAATTGGCCGCGAGATTTTGGACTATGTAAGTCAGAAAGATCCAAATCGCGGATAACACTCCTTACCACGTGCGATCAGAGACCGAGCTGACGGAACGTAATTCCTGCCCCAATTCCCATAGAACAACATTGCCTTGGAAAATCTGTCTTCATACGGCAGGGCGGAAGTCTAATCCTCTTTTCCGCTTCCATGCACATGTCCCTTGGGAGCCTTTGGGGAAAGCGAGGCCCCAAATGAGTGCCAACTATGGATCATTCTTCGGCATGACTCGCGAGGCTTTCCCAACAGATATAAGCATCAAGGACATCATGGAGACTCAGGATATCGCGGCAATCAAAGAGCGCTTTGATTATACGGTCAGGCTGGGAGCCGTTGCGACCGTCACCGGTGAGGTGGGATCTGGAAAGTCCACGGCCCTTAGATATGTCATCTCAAAGCTGCACCCATCTGAATACAAGACCGTCTGGATAATCGCGTGCTCAGGCTCCATCCTTGAATTTTATCGCCTCCTTCCGGCTGAGTTCGGTATCCACATGGCCGGACCACAGAAAGCCATCATGATACGGCTCATCAAGAAGGCAATACGGGAAGTGATCCTTGAGAAGAAGATGAAGATCATCCTGGTGGTCGATGAGGCGGGCCTCTTGCGCCTGGAGGTCCTTGGCGAACTCCATACCATTACCCAATTCGGGCAGGACTCCAAACCCTGGCTGCCCATCATCCTGACGGGGAGGACCAACCTCATCGACAAGCTCATGTATCAAAGCTCGATGCCTCTCGCGTCAAGAGTCGTGGCACGAAGCCATATGGAACCGGTAGACAGACAAGAAATGGAGCAGTACCTTTCTCACCATCTCTCTCTCACCGGTGTTAAATCCAACATTTTCACCGATACCGCCATAACCGCCATACATCAAGGGTCAGGGGGGATATTCAGAAAGGCAAATCATCTGGCAAGAGGCGCTCTCATCGCCGCAGCAAATAGCCAATCCACCACGGTATCCGCGGATCACGTGAGGCTGGCTGCTACCGAAATCTTCTGAGCAACATTCTTTTGTCTTGACAGGCATTTCACCATACGGGATTATCTCGTACAATGTGGCAAGTTAGAGGCGCGTGAAGAGCAAGGGGCGTCAGTTGTGAGTCAATGGGAGGCTGTTCGATACCTCTCGAACAGGCACCGAATTAAGTTACACAGAGTTTGTTTCATTCTACGTAGCAGATGAATTAGCTGTGCGAGTTGCGTATTGCTGAGGTTCAATTGTTGGGAGTGCACGAAATTCCATTGTCCTCTTATCCGGTGGAGGTGGAATATGAAACCGAGGCAGTTTTTTTTCATAGCAGCTCTTCTGATCCTACTTTCCTTTGGCCTGTCGGAAGCCGGTAGCAGACGGCCCGGAGCGAGGCCGCCCGTAGGTCCGCCGCCTGGCAGAGCTGTTAAAAACACCCAGACTGATCCGAGTATCAGCACGATAAATGTGAATCAGTCGACAGGTTCACAGGGGATTGGTACCAAGCCTGCGCAGCGTACCAGCAAGCCTTCTGCCCCTCATCACCTGATCGGGGACCCACCAGTGCCGGAGTCCATCGCGGAACTGCACTAACTGTTGGACAGGCCGTCCAGTGGCAGCATGCGTCCCGGCGCCAGACCGTCCGTCTATCCGACCCATCGCCCACCCCGTCACCTTATAGGCGACCCGCCAACGTATCCCGACGACCTGGGAACTTATCTATATTCTATAATCGATCCAGCCGATGACCGACCTTTAGTGGGTGATGAAATTAGTCTGTACACAGGGCCCTTGAACAGTGGTGGTGATCCGAGCCGGCCGATTCTTTGGCAGACCGTGTTTAATTGGAGCCCGACCACCGGCATCGGTCGCCTTGTCTCTTGGACAGGCCAGATGGTTCCCGACCCTTCAACGGTGTCTTTCTACTTGTGGCAACCTCCTCCCGTGCCACCCCCACCGGCTCCCACTCCGCCCAATCCGGCGCCGACCCAAAATAGCAACACGTCGACTCCCTCTAACGCCAGTGACACCCACATCTACCTCACCCCGGGCTTGGTCAACACGTCCTCTGCCTCACTCTTCCCATCGGCTGGGGACTTGACGAGCAGTCTGTTCAGTGGACAGTCGGGTACTGTCCAGACGCCTGGGCAAAGCTCTTATGTGACTTATTATAACGGCAGTACGTATGCCGGTCCTTCCGGAAGTGATTCCTCTTTCCCGAGTGGAGCCCAAATCGCAAACAATGGTATTGCTCGCGGAGGCCAGGTAGTTAACCTTGCGTCCGATACAATTCCTTCTATCGCGGATCTCGCTGCTGAAATTGGCCGATTGACTGCTGGGAACAATCAGGACCTTGGGTCTCCGCCGACCGGTCCGGCGTTTGTCATTCGCGATATTGCAGCGGTCACTTCCGGAACATTCACCGAAGCATTCCGAGGCCTGTACACCGGAACCTCCATTTCCAAGGCTCCCCCTGTTGAAGAGACAGCTCCGTCCGTGGTAGGACAGGCCCAGAGCGCCCCCATCCCATCCGATACCTCTTCAGAGGGAACTGCGCCGATAGTCGAGGCGCGGCTAAGTCCCGGACCGGGAGTCGAAAATGTGGCTTCGCCCAGTACCGGCCCCGGCGACCAGGGGTCAGGTAACGGCTGGCTGTGGATGATACTGGTAGGGTTGGTGCTCGGCACAGGTGCGCTGGCAGGGCTCCGCAGTCTGCTATCCGGGAACCAGGACGAATCGAACTTGCTCGACTCCGGTGCGGTGTTTTTTGAATACGCGAATCCGCCTTCCGCTGAGCAACAGGAAAGAGAGCTTAACCTGGTGGCCGCCAAGGCGATATATGAACAAGAGACGCAGATATCTCAACAGCGCATTCAGGACGATAGTCAGAGGTCGCAACAAGCCGCTCAGGAGGCCCAACAAGATACTGAGGCTCTAGCGCAAGTTACTCAGACGCTCCAGGAGAATACTGAGAAACTGCAACAAGAGAAGGCGATCTTAAGGTCTATCGGCGACTCGATACAACAGGACCAAGCGCAGGAGGAGCAAATCAATGAGGAAGGGAAACAACTCGATGAGGAAATGTTGCAGCTGGAACAGGAGTATGCGTCGTCTACGTATCCGTTGTCGCTTCAGGATTACGAGGCGCAGCAGTCGGAAATAGATCAGCTGTCCGCCGAAGGGTTCGCGATGGACCAACAGGTTCAGTCGTTAGAACAAAACATAGAGGAGTTGAGAGGGGAGGGGCAAAGCGTTGAAGGGCAGATGTCCTCGCTGGAACAGGACGTCGGCACTGAGCAACTGGGGATTTCGCAGTTGCAAAACGACATCCAGTATAACCAAGACGTGCAGATGAATTCGGCAGCGGACATCGCGCAACAACAGGCAAACCAAGATGCCGCGGCGAACCAATATCAATTGGCGGAGCAGCAAGCCGGCCCTCAAGACCCGAACCAAGGGTGGGACACCTCCACGGACCCCTTGTCCCCTGCTCCTGCAAATCCAGGACAATCTGAGCCACAGCCAGATCCGGGAGGGAATCAGGACACTCAAGACTCGAAGGCGTCGCCGCAACCGGAGCCTACTGAGCCATCCAGTGCTCCTCCGCCACCTACGTGGTCTGATTCGTATTCCCAAGGATACAAGGACGGAGTAGCATGGGCAAGTGATCCTAATAATCGGGGTCAGACGCCGCCCCTTGTTTTTAATCCGGACTACCTTAACGGATTCCAAGCCGGGGTGGCTGATTTACGGGGTAATTCGAGTGAAGCGGCCTTTTTCTTCGGGACCGTTCTGGCAATTTGGGGTGCTCTCGCTGGGGCTGGTGCCGCTGTAGCCGAGGGAGTCGCAGGCGCTGAACAAATCGGTTGGCAGCTCGGGAGCAACCATTCACCCGAGAAATGGGCGAATCAAATGGAAAAACGGGGATGGACGCCGGAACAAATCGATGAGGCCCTAGCGAAAGGAGAGTCCTTTCCAGCAACGAACTACGTTAATCCCGAGAACCCGGCTACTCGCTATGTCAATCCGGAGACAGGTCGATCAGTTGTGATTGACGATCAGACAAAGGAGATTCTACATGTTGGAGGAGACAACTTCAAATACTGAGACGATCTTTGTCTATCTGAAGGATGAAGGAACCGACGTCTGGAGACCGACCCTTGGGCGGAGAGTCGGTCACATGGTGTTCGAGGTACTTGCCACACCGGATTACGACCCGGAAGACGAGAAATGGGAATTTGTCCCGGGCACAATTGTAGAGTGTGAGGAAAGTATACTCAACGGAGCGAGGGTCTTCGTAGCTGTTCGCCATGTCGCACCCGGCCAAGGGAAGTAGGCACATGTGGGTATGATTACATGTCCGATTCACAGACCTTCTACGCTCTCTCTTTCCCAACATAGCGAAAGCATATGATAGGTGGCAGGTGGCAAACAGGGTACTACAACGCGTGCCCCTGGGCTCCGGGGCCTATTTACGACGCCTTGGCGGATTTGTTGGCCTTGGGCGTCGGGGTCATTGGAACAATCCAACGCATCTTCACAAGAGCAGCCGGTGCAGCTCACGCTTTAACGGAATTGGCTCAGGGACTTCGCTTCACTGACGTAACTGCTCTCCACATGGCTGAGGAGGGACGCCAAGTTCCACACAAACGCAAACCAGAGAGAAACAGAGAACGACAAAAACGCATTTTCGCGAAAACAACCCCCTACCCCCTTCTACCAAAGGCCTCGCATCGCTACGAATGCGAAGCAGCCTCTAAAACGGCGCAGTCCCCACGTCCCCACCATAAAGTACAAATAGAGAGTGGTTGCAAAGACAGGTACCTGACTGAGCTTATCAAAAGGCTTTACGAAACGGAAGCGGTTTGAAAGCTTGATTTTTTGAAGTCCTAGACTGACACTCCTCATGATCGCTTGAACCGACCGAATCAGATTAATTCTCCGCACAAAACTGAACAAGAAGCGAAGAGCTGAAAAGCTTGAGGAAGCTTAATCTTTGATTCGGCAGTATCTTTTGGCAAATTTGCCAAAAGGTGCTCGCCTGCTTGACTATAACCAATATAATCGGGTGCTTAACCTATTCTTATCGGAGAACGCTCAAAAACCCAGGACACTGCTGGAAAAAGCGAAAAACAATAGTAGGAAGGTATAGGGGGGAGGGTCTTCTCAGTAACTGTGCGGTTTTCCCATCGTGGTACGTTCGGAATGATACTCCAGGTGACGGGGAAAAAGGAACCGCTGAGCGGTTCACAAATATTTCATTACTCGCAGGGCTCTTTCAGCCATCATTCATACCCGATCAGACGATAATCCCGAAGTTCTTCGCCAACGCTGTCATCGCAGCTTGAGCGTCCGCTGGGTCGATGTTCTGGTTGCCTTGAAAAGATTTGCCCAGTCCCTCGGCAGCCTTCCTATACGAGTCGTGTTTCTGGTTCATAAGAGCCACGGTAGCATCATTAGCCGCTTTTACTTTGGCGGCTTCGACCTCGGCTATTTCCAATTGGTGCTGTCGAATCTGCTCTTTTTCTCTTGCTGCGATCTGTTCCGGGCTCTTTCTCTTGAGCAAATATCCACCACCAGCACCAAGACCAAGAAGAAGCAAGCAGTCCATCAAGGGATTCCCTGTAGACATTTCCATAACGCACCTCCAGTTTAGGTTTAGAGACGTGTGTGATTTCTTCAGTCTCTGTAAACCTATATATATAAATACTTTATTGTATGATTGCTTTCATGTTCACTCGCTTTTATACCCGTTTGTCCTTCCACGTTACGGCACGTTTTGAAAATGGGCAGGGTGGTCTATTGTAGGCGGCTAGGAACGGGAAAAAGAGACCGCATAGCGGTCTGAATAAACGGGGATGTGGATTACATGGCAGGTAAGGGCTTGTTACTCTTGAATACCGCTATTCTGGTCGGTTTCTACAATCAGTCCTTGTTTTCGCAAGTCCTGTTCTAAACGGGCCGCAGATATAGTACTGCGTTAGCTCAGTCTTCCTGGCATTGGCGGTCGTGTCACAGGGCGCACAAGAAATCTTCCGTGAGCGTACCTGAACGCTCCTCCAGCAGCTCCAATGACCAAGTCTTACGAACAAAAGGAATGACTTTCCCATGTCTTGGCTTTTGTTGCCGCTGGTTTAGGGCGCGCCACACGGATTCAGCTCCTGCTATTCTACTCCCCTCCACCAAAGCGCGTGCGAGCATCAAGGTCATGT
>JBKQRG010000202.1:0-22947 GCA_052144015.1 Desulfomonilaceae bacterium | reverse complement strand
AAGGTTGCACTCGGTAAAGTTCAATGATTGGAGAAGTCCTATTTGATATTTGTATAGTTGGATGTACATAAATTGATGTGGTAGTGTACACATTCATAGTAATATTAATATTGTCTATGTAGTAGTGCACAAGCACAATTACTTGGTAGTAATACTATCTATGATGCTATTATCAAGTAGCTGCTGTCTAGGAATACCATACTAGTAACGTCTCCCGTTTGTACTGAAGGTTATGTAATTACCATCTGTCTACCTGCCTGGGTACCCCGTCTCCTTCATTCACGATCCAATAGGCTTTTCTTCCCATTTATACTGCCTATAGCGCATAATGATAAGATCATGAACCACATCGGGTCTCGAAAAGAGCACTCTTTGATCTGAAAAAGCTCGCTTCATCCTGGCCATTGAAGCCTCATTTTCGCCCGATACCCTTGATCTGATCTGCCAGAGTCGTTTGCGATCGGTGGGCGAAAAATCCTTCAGTCACAAAAATGATCAGCCCTGCCCATACACTGGCAAAGCCGATCAACTGGGAGTGAGTAAACACTTCTTTGTAGACCAGTGCACCAAGCAGGAATTGCAGTGTCGGGGCGATATACTGCAGAACACCCAACATTGAGAGCGGGATGCGAGGCGCAGCCGCGGCAAACATCAACAGAGGAACAGCCGTCACCACTCCTGTGCCGATAAGCAGCATATCCGAAATCGCACCGACGTGGAGGAATGCGCCTTGGCCGATGCTGTTCGAATACAACAGATAAACAAGTGCGGGCACCAGGAGTATTCCTGTCTCAAGCATCAGGCCAAAAAGCGAACCTAGCGGAGCCATCTTTTTCACCAGACCATAGCTGCTGAAGGTGAATACCAGAGTCAAAGCAATCCAGGGCAGATGTCCGTAGGCAAAGGTCAAATAGAGTACGCCTGCCGTTGCAAATCCTATAGCAACCCACTGCAATAGACGCGGGCGTTCACGCAACAGCATTACGCCTATAAACACACTGATGAGAGGCCCGATAAAGTATCCGAGGCTCAATTCAATGATGAATCCGGAATTGGCCGCCCATACATACAGCAGCCAATTGATACCAATCAGCATCGCCGCCAGCAAGTACACTTTGGCGACAGGGGTGTCAACCGCCCGACGGAAAGATCCCCATTGGCGTGAAAGGAGGATAGTGCCACACAGTATAAGGCAGGACCACAGAACACGGTGGCAGACGAGCTGTGATGCAGGGACATGTTGCAGCCATTTCAAGTAGGCAGGCAATAAACCCCAGGCGGCGTAGGCGCCGGCGGCGTACCAAGATCCTTTCTTCATCGGTCCCTTTCCCCCTAGAATTATGACGCTATTTTGCCGTCTTACAGGTCTTCAGGCTATGCGCTCGGGACTTCAACAAGTGATAGCATATTGTCACCAATTTATGCCAATCTTGTCAACCGTTATTTTATTCCTGCCAACAATTACTTCTCTTCTTGTCAACCGTTATTTTTCTTGGTATATCGTTTGTGAGTTGAGATGGAAACAGCGACTACAGAAAATACCCTCAAGGGATCCGACGAGGTTGCGGAAGACATTATGACTGCCATCGCAACTGGTGCGCTGAAACCAGGCCAGAGGCTTGTCGAGCTTCAGTTGAGCCAGCTTTTTGGTGTGAAGAGAAACAAAATTAGGGAGGCCTTGCGAAAACTCGAACATATCGGGTTCGTAAAGATTACTCCTAGGGTTGGCGCCGTGGTTTCTACAGTATCACGTGGCGACATTGAGCACTTATACGATCTCCTCAGCGTGCTTGACGGAATGGCGGTAAGGATCGTCACACCTTCTGTAATGCCCGAACAGCTTGAGAAGCTGGAGGCGATCCTCGGCAAGATGGAGGCTACCGAGGAAACGGCCTTATTTGCTGATTACAACAATGAGTTCCATTCTCTGCTTTGCTACTACAGCGAAAATGACCGTCTCATGAGAGTGGCCGACAACGTGAGGCTCAGTATAGCGGCTTTTGGTTTCAGAAGTTTTTTTGTGCCTGGTCAGATTGCCGCTTCGAATAAGGAGCACAGGAAGATTCTTCAGGCCATGAAGGAAAATAAGCCTGATAAGGCAGAGAAAATAATGCGGAAGCACCTCCTTGATACGAGGAACCGCCTTATCAAGTGGATGTACAAATCTTTATAGAAGATTACTCTATTCGAGTATGGGAGATTTATACTCTTATACAAGTATAGAAAGAGATTTACAAATTCGTGTGAGGGGTAACTAAGGGGCAAGCGGGGAAAACACCATAAACCCATCTCTTGCTTGCCTTTTCATAGAGTTCATTAGCTTTTCACACTGAGGTTTAATTTTCATCGCCGTGCGTACCAGGACATATTCCTGTGAGGCGTGAGGTCACTGGCAACTCCCTGCTCGAACGGGAAGTTCCAGGCAGGCAGGGCGACAGCGGTCCACGTTTTCCCTAAAGCTGTCAACCGCATATTTTAGGTCAAGTTTCGGGCGGCTGGTAAGGCTCATTGCCTATCAGGTCCTCTTTTAACTAACCCGATCATTTCTTATAGAGAGCACGCTTCTGCTATGATCAACAAGAATTTGATCGGCCTTGTGGAGGTTGACATCTTGTGATAGGTGAAGAATGTCTCTGTCACAGGGCCGATGAGTTTGGCTGGTGGTGGATCCCTTGCTTATCCACAATACCGCACAAGGATTACAATGAGCAGTAACTAACTTTCCGGGCGGAGGAGGTTTACGCAAATGAAGAGCAAAACGTCGGACACTCTCATCGTCGCAATCATGTGCGTCGCTATGGTTCTTGCTGCGAATTGGGTACTGGCACAGGAAGCTCTGGATTCCAAACCGATCCCGTCAGCCCACGTGGATCAAGCGTCGAGGGCTAAGGCAGACGCTGTGGCCCGGGAGCTCTTCAAGGCTTGGGCGGCATCGCAGTTCGAGCCACTGTCGGATGATTTCACTTCGGAGATGAAGCAGGCGTTCCCACCCGATGTCCAGAAGCAGTTTTACGCCACGATCAAGGCCAATTTCGGCGATTTCAAGGACATCCAGTTCGCTGAGGCGGTTACCTCGCCCGCATTTCCACGATACATTGTTTATCGGTTTCGGGCAGACTTCTCCGACACCCCGGCACGGCCGGAAGTTAGAGTAGTTCTCGACAAGGACAAGAAGGTGGGGGGCTTTGCTGTGAAGTTGTGGAATCCGGAGGTTAAGTAGCTGGTGGTCATGAAGACCATCTGGAAGCAGCAGGTGTCGGTTGAGTGCGGATGGCTGTTATTCTGAGACAACATCTATGCCCTGGGTTCCATGCTACAAGAGACTCAGTCATTGCTGCCCACCGTATTCGGTATATTCTAATTATAACTGTTTTTATCAAGTAGCTGCTGTTTAGGCATACCATACCAGTAACGTCTCCCGTTTGTACTGCAGATCAGGTAAATTCTGCCTACCGTCTCTTCCTTATCACAACCTTTTACCAAGAAATATTTGAAAAAAATAAGAATCTATGGACTTAGACCCTGCCACCACGAAAAATCCTTTCTGTGGACTTGAGCGCATGTGCCCCTCATTTCAGATAATAGCCGGCACAGACGTAGAAGTTCTGGTCTGGGACCTTTTTCACAAAGAATCTCTTGCGGAACGGTAGGTCCTCATTCGGTTTTCCCCAGTGATATTCGATCCATCCGGCCTCGTCTTTCTCGACGATCTCCTTAAACTTTTGAAATAGCGGAACGCCGCTGCTGTCCTGCACATTACTGAGGCTGATCTGATTTACGGTGCCATTACACGGGTGGCCGACCAGGACGTTATCCATGGTAACTGCGAACACGCAAATTTCGCCCTTCATGAAAGCCCCGTCTGAGTCATTGATGGCCTTTAAGGCAGCAGCACTGCCCTGGTGTATAAACAAGTTCACGGCCTTGTAAACGAGGCTCACTGTGTCTTCGGCCTTCTCAACGAGGCTCACTGAGTCTTCGGCCATGTCGGCGTAAGCTGTGTTGACAAACATCCCAAAGACAACTACACACATCCCAAAAAACGATACGATTCTCACACTTCCCCCCGATGGATTCTTATGGACTTAAGGTTATCGGCGGATACTCCAACAACCAAATTTAACGGCTAAGCAGCCACACCCGGTTCATCAGGACTGCCCTTTGGGCTTTATGAGGTATAACTGTCCGAAGGCAATTCAACCGAAACATCTTCAGCAACCGAAATGTGGTTGCCTGGAGCCGATTGATAGCTCTTGCCCACCTCAATTCAACACGATGCCTAGCTGTACGGCCTGCGATTTTCATGCCATTGCACTTGGTCGGCGGAAAAATGAGTCGATAAGTACGGGTATCAATTGGTTATAGCCATACCGAAATCCGCCGGAAGCGAGAAGTATTAGCGCTCAAACGAGCCGAAATGACTCACCGCCAGGCGCTCGATTTTAAAAAACTCGTCCGGTCGAATATTATTAATATGTTAACAGCGAGCCGAAGAGGCTCGTCACTTGGGCCAACGACGCTAACCTGTGGATGGTTATTTCTGTCCTGCTTGAATGCACAGTATTGGCGATTTCTTCCTCCTCGGCCACCCGAGGCAAAATCACTGAACGGCAAAAGGATTTCAGCAATAGGATAATTTGCCGAATGATCGATGATCAGGTGAAGATCGTGTGATATTGGCGCTCAACGAATTTCATACAATCGCCGTTTGGCAGAACAAAACAAAAGATAATTGAAATTCCTCGCTGCATTTCATTTCACACTAGGGGTGTACACATGGTAGGGTAATGGTACTTAAGTTTAAGTGTGATTTTCACAGCGAGCAGGTCCCTCAGGTAAGTGTGATTTTCCAAGCGAGGGACACAGACCGAATTGGATTTTCCAAGCAAAAAGAGGAGATCTGCTTGGATTTTCACACTGAGGTTTAATTTTCATGGACTGGCGACACCCAGCTACCCTCGTGTGAGGGATGACAACTTCCTGCTTGAGCGGGGAGTACAGGGCGGCGGCGCTTGCCGTGATCGGCCCCTTAATGGTGGTTTACTTTCCTCCTCCGCTTGGAGGAGTCCCCCTTCATCTGTGAGTGCTGCCTCTATAATATCTTGGGCATAAAACGTCCTGTTCGTGTGGCGTAAGAACGGTACTCGTCCTGAAAATGATCCAGCATCATTTTCTCTTCATGGACGACGAGCCAATGCCAGATCGGATGCAGCAGTATAACCCAGGACAGGAAAACCCAGGAATTCAGAAACATAGCCACGCCCAACGACATAAAGGTGATCCAGGCAGCGTACATCGGGTGACGAAACCACTTGAAAGGTCCCGTTGTGCACAACCGATCCTTCAGCCACCAATTTCGCAGCGTCCATAGTGTCCAGAGATGAAGGACCAAACCAGCAAAGACGAGCGCCAAGCCCACTATTTTCAGCGGCGCAGCGTGCACCGATAGAGTGGGATGTCCAAGCAAGCGATCCAGCCAAGCCGCTGCGACCAACAGGGCAAGGCTGACGAGTGCCCCCGCAGGGCCGACCCCGAACAATTTTTGAAATCGGCTGAGATCCATCAAGCGCCCCACAGAGGCGAGGCCGTAATAATCTTAATAGCGAAGCCCACCATTTACCGACGCTGAGGATAATTTACTGCGCAACCCGGGTCAATCAGAATTTTCACCGTTGTCTGCATAGAAGAATTGGCCGGAAGCGCATTATCGAAAATCCCCATTAGTGTCCGGGTTCCTATCGGACGAACTTCGCATATACCGGTTCCCGTGCCCAAGTGCGAATGGCATTCCAGTCGCGGAAATCCCCTTCTGGAGATCCTTTAGACTTCATAATCTTTTTGGTTAGCCAATCAAGGTTGCTGTAATTCAACGCTCCAGCGAATGCTCCTATACTAACAGGCTTTATTTTCGGCACGACCTTAAGGACGTGGTCCATGTAAGACAACACTTGGGTCCGGTTCTTTTCCGTCGGCCGGGACAGGGTCATACACACGAGGAAATATGCGACGGGCATTTGACCTAGGATATCCTGGTTCTTATTCACAAAATCTATCGCCTCAGACATCCACCTGCCCTTATAGATCGCACTCCCGATGACCACTCCTTGATATGAGCTGACGTTACCGGCATTCTTGATCAAAACCACGTCGGCGTTCACGCCTTTGGCACACAGTTCCTTTCCAATGGCATCAGCGACTCCCCCAGTGGAGCCATACTTACTGGCATAGGTGACCAATACGCTCTTTTTCATTTTGCCTCGACATCTTCCTTCGGGGAACTTGATGTCCGCTGCATGGCTCACTCCCACACCTGACGTAGCTCCGAAGGACATTGCAGTAATAACGCTGACGGACAGCGCCAGGATATCCCGGCGGCTGACTCTCCAAAGGTCACTTTCGTCGAATTCCACGAGAACACCCCTTTTCGTTACCTAGTCTCCTAGCCGGAATTATGCGGCGGTCTTGCCAACCTGGCGATCGATCATTCGCGTTTCTTGCAGGGATAGTGTTATAAGTCGTTCCTAGGTTACACCTTCGTGGAAATTTTTTTCTGGACTAATAGGCTTTTTCGACATTGCAGAGCTATGGAGTTAGCTCCTCCAGGAGATTTTGACAGGAACACCAACGCCGCATCCTTCTTTGAGCCTTCCCCGATGAACCCCTGAAAATCCTGCAAATCTTTTCTGTGTCTCCCGAGCTGACAGATCAGAGGTGCACTTCACCTCGTTCCCTGAAGAGCCCGAATTCCGTGCTCCCCGTTTGAACGGGAAGTTCCAAGTTTCTGGATGTCAATTTCCAAACTGAGGACACGGACCAACTTGGATTTTCCAAGCAAAAAGTGGTCATCTGCTTGGATTTTCACACCGACGTTTAATTTTGATCGTCTTGCGGTAACCAGGAAGTATTCTTGTGAGGTGGAGGGCGTGGCAACATCCCGGTTGAACGGGGAGTACTGGGCGAAATGGATCGAATAAAAAGTACGAGTCGAACTGCTCGGAACCTCCTAACTGACCAGGCGTGAGAAACGGCGAATTTGGCACCTGAGAGCCATCCTAAGCGAGAATAATTGGAAGGTAATAGAAGAGTCCCCATAAGAAAAATAAAAAAATATATGGGCTCATGAAATTTTTATTTTCAATATAATTCCTTACTTGGGTCTTTTGGGGTCACTTTTGGCAAAAAAAGTTCGATTGGAGATGAATTTGTGTACCATATATATTTATAGAGACGACTAAAGAACATTAGGAGGATACAAAATTAAACCTTAAAAAAGAAACCTCTTGTTTTTATTTCCATTTCGTTATTGACCATATACATACCTGGAAGACGAATAATCATACAAGAGAGCAATTAGTAAAAGCACAATTGAATAAAAAAGTATGAGTTAGTTTATTTATATCTGCCCACATTCCGACTAATCCCTGATCACTATCCTGATTTTTGATCCAACGGCAAAAGCTTTTTCGCATAACCCAGTTGATGATATGCGCCCGTTGCACATGGGACGACCGCGAAAAGAAGGATCACTAATGGTCTGTTCAGAACAAAGAGTCAAAAAAGCATTACGTATTATGGGATTCGAACCAAAGCGCCGAGGCACGGCAACTAGCCATCAGCACTGGCATGATCAATGCGGCAGGACGGTTCAAGTTGTTAGCAGTAACGGAGATGTTCCCGATAAATATATCTGCAACATGACCAACGAGATGCAATTAAAAGGAATTTGCGAACCACGAGATTTTAGAAATCTTCTAAGAAATTTGCGCAACTAGAAACACGAGTAATCACGATCATCATTTGATCTTCTCAGCTATTTAACACCAACATCAATTTATTTGCCCTCACCCCATTTGTGGATCAATCGCTCCTCTCCTGCCTCCTCCAGCAGGTCTGGGGCACAAGGTCGGTGTAATCCGACAACCCGTGAAGACGGGAAGAATTGATACATCGGAGGAATTGAAGAGAGTATGGAAGAAAGAGAATTGGTACAAACCAAAGGGGCTGCCGAGATCGCCCCGTTACTTGATGCTGAAGATGTTGCAAGAATATTAAAGAGTTCAGTCAAGACCGTACATAAGCGTGTGCGTGAAGGCAAATTGGCCTGTGTTCAGTCAAGCCTAAAAGATCGGAAGTTCACCAGGGAACAAGTGCAGGCGTACATTGAAGCACAAAGCACTGGAGTTCGAGTTGACAGATCCAAGGTCAAGCCCGTAAAATCCCGGCCACCGAAAGGGGGTGAGAAATCGTTTGGGGTTTCTAAGGCAGATCTCCGAAAGGAGATGCGCCAATGGGCGTAAGTAAGAGAGGAAGAACTTGGCACATTAAAAATCGAGTGTTTGGAAAGCAGGTTGGCGTGGGTACACGAGCGAAATTCAAAGCAGAAGCCGAACGCATCGAGATGGCGATTCTCACGGCATGTGGTTCAGGTGATTATCGGTCGTTAGACCCAGCATCTAGAGAAACCTGTATTCGGATGTTTCAGAACCAGGGCTGGCAAATGCCCCCCGACCTCACGTTGGGTGAACCAGTGGGGGAGGAATTAACCCTGTGGAATGCAGTCGAGCTTTGTCTCAAATATCCTGGCGTGCGAAACAGCAGCAACAGAGAGAGGCATGAGCAGTCATTCTTTCATATCGTGGAGAAGTGGGGCAAGGATTGTCCGATAAAAACAATTTGGATTCCTCAAATCAAAGAGTACCAGATCCAGCGGCTCAATGAAGGTGCCGCTCCATCCACGGTGAACAAAGAGAAGGCTGCCTTATCTAAAGTGTTTCAGGTGCTCATAGAGCTGAGGCATGCAGATGTGAATCCAGCTCGCCTTGTCAACAATCTGAGTGAAAAATCTGGCGAGCGACAGGTTTACGTCAGCTACGGAGATTTTCATAAAATCCTTGAGTACCTGCCTGGTTGGTTCCGCTCTATTGCTCAAACGGCTTATTACACAGGGATGAGAAGAGGCGAAGTCGTCGGCCTGACCCGCAAGAGGACGAACCTTAAGAAACGAATGATTTATCTTGGACCGGAAGATGTGAAAGAGGGCCAGTGGAAAAGAGTTCCAATTCATAACGACCTGGTGCCAATTTTGGAAGAGGTAATGAAGGTGCAGGCCATTGGAGCCGATCACATCTTCCTCCACAACGGTAAGCCGGTCACACACAGAGATCAACTTCGTTGGTGCTGGGATCGAAAATCAGCCAAAGCAGGGTTAGATCCACATCCTCGTTTCCATGATCTTCGACACACATGGAAGACCAATGCGCGCAGATCAGGGATGCATCCGGAGATCCAAGAATCGATCCTGGGCCACAGCACCCGTACTAAGAGCGTGAGTGAAAGGTACGGCAGGATAAGCGACAACGAACTGATCGCTGCCGTTGACCAAATGTCCTTTGATCATGGGGATACCGAGATATGGCTTGCCAAGACAAAATAAAACCCGACAGGGGCAAGCTGCCGGGTAAAAAAATGGGAACAAATTGGGAACAAAATCCACCTTGTTCCTGACTATGCAAGACCTAACTATTTAATATTGCTGGCGTCCCCAAGGGGATTCGAACCCCTGTCGCCGGCGTGAAAGGCCATTTGAGGCCGCAAACATATCAAGCCCTTGTTCAAAAACCCTCACGATTTCAAGACCTGTCTGAATTTATGACGCCCTTTGAAACCCCTATGCGCCCTCAGCATGTGATCAAATTGTGATCAAAATCTCCGCCAACCTTCCGCCACGAGTCGTAAACAATTTCTGATCCTTACTTGCAAATCCTGTACTAAAATTGCCTCCCAGACATCAAACCTCACTGGACAATTGTGCTTGATGATGTCACGGCCAGCCGTCGTGAGATATGGTATTGCAAAACTGAGGAGATCCCTTTAAGAGAATATCTATCTTAGAAAGGGCTTTGGCACGGCAGGTTCCATTTGAAGGCTTTGGAAGAAATCGATCGTCTGGTTGCGGAAGCAGAACGAGAATTAGCTCGTTTGGACTCTGAGCGCATGGCATTCATGGTCCGCCTGAAGGATCTGCAACAGCAAAGAACCTCCATGCTATCTAAGCATGCACAATCGGATACGGACTGCCTTACCCCACTGATCACAAACCCATCGTCACCCGGAGAAAAGGTACGGCTATTTCTTTCCCTTTTTAAGGGCAGGGAAGATGTGTACCCGAGACGATTCGAGAGCAAGCGGACCGGCAAAGTCGGCTATCAACCAGCCTGCCGGAATGAATGGCTGAAAAGGCTATGTGGCAAACCAGGGATCAAATGCGGCAACTGCAACAATCGAGACTTCTTCCCAGTAACTGAAGAAGTCATCCAGAATCACCTCAGAGGTGTAGCTCCACAGAGCAGCTCACAACAGGACTTTACAATAGGCGTCTATCCCATGTTGCCTGACGAGACCTGCTGGTTCATAGCAGCTGATTTTGATAAATCCACTTGGATGGAAGATGCATCAGTTTTTCTGGAAACTTGTAACTCGCATCGAGTACCAGCCATTTTAGAAAGATCCCGATCCGGAAACGGTGGGCATATATGGATTTTTTTCTCAGAGCCAATCCCTGCCACACTTGCACGACAGCTCGGATCGTTCATCCTTACTGAGAGCATGGAACGTAGACCGGAAATAGGTCTTGACTCGTATGACCGATTTTTCCCCAGCCAGGATACGATGCCTGCGGGAGGCTTTGGGAATCTAATCGCACTCCCGCTACAAAGAAAGCCAAGAGAATGCGGGAACAGTCTCTTTCTGGACAAGGAATTTAGTCCATACTCAGATCAGTGGGCATTCTTGTCCACAGTAAGGCGCATGGCACGCAAAGAAGTGGAAGCCCTCGTAAGCAGGGCAGTCCAGCGTGGACGCGTGGTGGGTGTGCGTATGGTCGTTACTGATGGAGACGATGACGAACCATGGACCGCTCCACCCTCAAGACGACGGGGAGAGTCTCAAATCACTGACCCTCTGCCCGAAAAAGTCGAATTGGTTTTAGGGAACCAGATTTACGTAGCAAAAGAAGTACTACCCCCAGCCTTAAGGAATCGCCTGATCCGGTTGGCAGCCTTTCAGAACCCGGAATTCTACAGGGCTCAGGCAATGCGCTTTCCGACTTTTGACAAGCCTCGCATCATAAGCTGCTGTGAGGACTTTACCAAACACATAGGAATTCCAAGAGGCTGCCTAGACGAATTGCTGGCCTTACTGAAATCCTTGAACATAGGAACCGAGGTCACTGATGAACGGTTTGCAGGAATTCCAATAGATGTTCGTTTCAAAGGTATGCTCAGGCCAGAGCAACATGAGGCGGCTGAAAGTATGCTACCGCACGAAACGGGTATCTTGGCCGCCACAACTGCCTTCGGCAAAACAGTCGTAGCGTGTTATCTGATAGCCGCACGACAAGTAAACACGCTCGTGCTGGTTCACCGAAGACAACTGCTGGATCAATGGATTGCCCGAATATCTGAATTTCTCGGCGTTCCGGCCAAAGAAATCGGACAAATCGGTGGGGGGAAGCGGAAGACGAGTGGCAAGATAGATGTTGCCATCATCCAGAGTCTCAGCAAAAAGGGAGTGGTAGACGACATCGTCGGTGAATATGGACACTTGGTTGTAGACGAGTGCCATCATCTCTCGGCGAGAAGCTTCGAAATCGTATCCAGACAGAGCAAGGCGAAGTTCGTAACTGGATTGTCAGCTACAGTTACACGGAAGGACGGTCATCACCCGATAATCTTCATGAATTGCGGGCCGATTCGGTTCAGAGTCAGCCATCGGGAACAGGCGGCGGCAAGACCCTTCCATCATAAAGTGATTACACGTCCGACAAACTTTCAGCTCCCTCAAATGCTTATGAGCATGGAAGCCCCGTCAATTCAGCAGATTTACACTGCCTTGATCACTGATGAGGGCCGCAACGAAATGATTGTTCAGGATGTGCTGGATGCGCTTGCCGAGAAACGGTCTCCCGTGCTCTTGACAGAACGGAAAGAGCACCTGGATCTTCTTGCCGAATGTCTTTCTTCCCAAATTCGTAACGTGATTGTGATGAAAGGTGGCATGGGGAAAAAGCAAAGGGGCAAGCTTCAAGAGAAAATTGCCAGCATTCCTGACGATGAAGAGAGAATCATCTTGGCCACGGGTCGTTATCTGGGTGAAGGCTTCGATGACCCGAGATTGGACACGCTTTTTCTCACATTACCAGTGTCCTGGCGAGGAACACTAGCGCAGTATGCCGGTCGACTTCACAGGCTACACTCGATGAAGCGAGAGGTGATTATCTATGACTATGCTGATCTGAGTGTTCCAGTTTTGGCCAAGATGTATCGACGCCGTTGCAGCGGTTACAAAGCGTTGGGATACTCAATTGACCAGTTGCCCCACTGATTGGCCAACACCGCAAATGCTTACGGATGCAACTAACCTCTTACCGTTGCAGTGAACGCCACTGCCACGACTGCTGCTGCCAGTAATCCTTTCAGAATGATGACGGTCCAAAACGATCCGGGTCTTTCGTCTCGCTGATACTTGCCCATGCCTCGTACACGGGCTACCCCTGTGATCAGTTCGTAGATGATACTCGCCACAATGAGCGCCGCAAAAAATGTCCCGATTATCCAAGGCTGTATCATTTACGAGATGGTTCCTTTATTTTCTCTGCCATCTATCTTCTTCCTGCAAAACCGATCGGGGGCCATCGCCATCAAGCCACGCTCTTACATCAGCATCCTCACGCAGCCATGCATCCCAGAAAGCTGTAATTATGGCAAGTATGGCCCGGTGGTGATTCGGATTTCTGTCTTCGCTGTCGCCGGGCAGGCGGCGGTCGGTAAAGGCTGAATGCTCAGCACCGTAGAGGACAAGCTCGTATTTGCCACCAGGTGGCAATGCGGGAAACACGGCCAGACGAGACGGCACGTCAGCATCTCCGATGAAGGCAACATCATTTGTGCCAGTCATCAAGAGCCACGGTATCTTGACATCACTAAAGGCTTCCTGTGGCGTAAGACCTCTCCGAGGACTGCTGGGGCTGAACATGATCGCAGCCTTTATCCGTTGATCACATAAGGACTTCTTGAACCCTTGGAACCCGTATAACTGGCCACTCACCGCTTGTGTGGTTACTGCTCTGAAAGAATGACCGGACATACCGATACGAGAAAGGTCCAGACGACCTGCCAGAGGATGCCGGCTCGTCCTGTTCCACACGTCAAGCTGGTCAATCACAGCTGGAACGTCCCTCACTCGCAGCAGAAAGCTGTCAATTCCTGCGGCCTTTTTCATTGCCGTCATCCGCCGCCCTAAAGGTTTATCTTTCCAGACGGAGGCATCGCTACCCGGATGCTGGATGAAGACGCTGACATATCCTCTTGCCGACCAATGCTTGGCCAAGTACGCTGACCCTTCGAGTGAGCCGCCTAATCCGTGGCTGAACAACACGATAGGCGAAGGTGATTTGTTTGAAGGGAGGTAGACTCGAATAGGAATCGAGCGGTGCCGCACAGGATCATCGACCGTAAAATCGGACCATGAAGGGCGTAGCGTTTCGGAAACACTCAGAGGGTCATAGGCACATGCATTTGGTAAGGCGGGGTGCAGAAATAGAGTCGTTACGGTGATTAGGAGACATAACAAGCAAATCCGAACAGTTAGATGCATGAAACATCCCTTGCCGAACTTCCCGGTCGAACGGGGAGTAGACGCCGTATCTAATTCATATTTGCCCACTTGCCCAGAACCTTAGTCTTTTCAATCCCTTTAGATCCACGTAGAACCCCTTCCCTTCCTTGTTTTCAAAAAGTGGGGACAAAGTGGGGACACCTGGTCAACCAGTCCTCAATCGTTCGTCAGCCTCCTTCCCTCCTCTAACTCTCGATTCCGATGATCTACCTCGAAATAGCGGATGCAAAGTAGTGAAGGTAATTTTGCTCAATAGTTGCAAAACGCCAGAGCACCAGATCAACCACGGAGATCCTGTCTCCCACTCGTCTAGATATTTCCTGGCAAAGCAATCCGGGAGTTTGAAAACCGGTTGCCTGAGCTATCCGCACGAGATGCCTGTCTGGTTTGGCAACATCCATACCGATGTTTTTTGCGAGATGGTAGGAAGTGGCTGGACCCATGAAAGGAAGTGATCGAATGAATTCGAGTTGGCTGTTCTGGAGGCATTTTCTGAAGTACTCAAATCCCTGACCGAAAATCTTCTCTGCAACACTAATAATCGCTTCGATCTTCTGTCGATGCCCGAATACCTTGAGGGCCAGGCGTTTGCAACCAGCCGCATCCTTGACAATAGCTTTGGAGCTTTGCCAATCATGAAATGCCGCAGAAAAAAAAGGAAACTTGCGGCGGATGACGGATTCCCGCATTCCAGACGACAATACGACCCACGCATACTCGCTCAAAAAACGTGGCTCCGTTATGTCCGCTAGGCGAACGTTGTCTTGCCAGTCAATCTCCTCAGCAAAACCGTTTTCTATAATTCTCTGCTTTGCACCCAGATAACGCTCAATAATCCATTGGCGCTCAACATCAGCCTTTTCCATTGAGGTCATGGGAAGGTGTGTCTCATTTCGTCTTGGTGTATTTCAAGGCAGTTCCAATTGATTTGATGAACAATATGAATCGAAGCACGGTAACAGGGCAGCCTGGCGAGGAGCTGCACATCTTACTAATCTGTACTTTTCTCAGGTGCCGTGCTTTGAGACGGTTGAATTGCGATTCAGGAATCTTGGCTATGTTTTTCATTGTGTTCCAGTAGGCGGCGTCGAGTTCACTCACCCGATGCTCTGGCCAAGTCCCATCGCTGCCTCGGGCGGTCCTGAACATTGAGACGGTTTCAGTTAACCTCGAAACTGCCTCAGCATGCCTTGCTGCTTTGCCCTTCCAATCTATGCGGAGAGCCACGAGGGAAGCAAAGAATGCTGCCACAGAAGCAAATTTCAGAACTATGCTACCTTTTTGTGCAGACAGACCTATGTTGGTGAAAAAAGCGTCAGACGCAAATGCTGTAGCACAGAACACCACAGAACATGCAAGAAGCAGAATGTCAAGTGCACCAGCAATCCGAGAATATCCGTCCCCTAGTGTTGCGTGCATCGAAAGGGTCTGATCCAAAACTCGGAACTGCCGACTTAGTTCCTGCTCATTTCCAGCGCACATGCTCAGCCCACCAGAATAACCTTCCATTGATCAATTGTTTTCGCCGCTCTCAGCTGTCGTGACACCGATGCCAGAGCATCAGCCGCAACTTGTCTTTCCACGCTGTTCTTAACACCAAGGTAAGAATCCACGATGCGGGACTGCCCCGAGACATCCTGAATAGGACTCAACACTCTTTTGGAGGCGTGCTCCAAAACATGAACCAATAAAGCTTTAGGTGTCTTTTGTCCACGATATCCTTTGACGGCATCAATAGCTAAGGCCTCCAAATGATATCCAGATAGCCTTTTCTGCTCCGGGAATCCCGATACGATTGACTTCACCAATTTGATCGTTGGGACAAGTGAAAGGTCAAGGCGCTTATTAGCCCGGGTCAATGCCCGCTGGAATGCCTTAGGGTTCGTTTCCTTCCATCCCTTTCCATCACGGGTTGGAATCTCCACTCTGGTTCCGAGACGAACAGCGGGTAGTAACTGGAGTTGCGTTCCGTCACCATAGTTCACTGTCACTGCTAGAGTTCCCTTTTCGACACTATTTACCGAATCAGACGTGAGCTTGTTCTTCAGCCGCCCACAGAAATGACCGAGCACCTGTTGTGGAGATTGGCCCGAAAGTTCCTTTCTGTTGAGGATCACTAGTGCATCAATATCGCTCAATCCATCGACATATGTGTGCCTTGCGACCGAGCCCCCAAAAAGAAACTGTTCCATCTCCACGCTCCCGCTTAGGACTTCCTCCACGGCCTTCAGGTATTCTTGGATTTTTTCGGCATCTCGTTGGTTGAATGTGGTCAATAAATCTTGGAGAAGCTTGTTGACTTCCGATTCTAGCTGCTGCTGCTCAGCAGTGGCTCTTGCCTTGTCTATAAGCTTGTGAAGTTCACTTGGTCTGCTAGGGAAGTATCCGCCACTACCTCCACCGCTCATTTGAGATCTCCTTTTAGTTCTGGGATTTTGGTAGCGAGGGTGCGATACGAGCGGGCAAAAACCTCTGCGTGAGGATCAAACATGGCAAAGTGTTTGCCACCCTGGTCAGCGAATTCACGGAGTGCCGTCGTTAGGCGTTGTAGAAACACGATGTTGCTGTTCAATACCAATCCTCTGGCATGGTCCAGTGAAGTCTCGACACCGAGATTAAGAATGCCGTAGCTATCTCTGTAGATTGCCAAACCATTGTGATAGGCGTACCTTAGCCAAGAAACTCCATCAAAAATTTCTGCTCCAGAAAAGAAATAAAGGGGAGTCATCACCGGATCAAGACCTCCCCAGATATGAATTGGAATGTTAACGTTTTCACGATCCATGCAAACCCGAAGTTTGGCCAAATTCACGCATCGGTCCAAGATATTCTTACCAAGCTCCTTTTCGGTTACACCGAACACATTGAAGGCTCGTATTTTTGAGATCTCGCTGATGATGTCATTAATATCTAATTACTTTTGCTTGTTGGAGGTAGGTTTCGCCAAGAAATTGCAGAGAAAAGCAGGGAAGTCGTTGAACAACTCTTGCGCTTCCAAGATCTGATCGTTTAAGGACTTGCCCCGGCTTGCCCAATCGAAGTTGGTTATGACGAAAGGAACACCCTTGGGTAGTCGTCGTAGTACCCTTTTGTAATCGTCTTTTGAGAAGCCACCCGCCGTGTATGGTCCTTGTGATGGTTCAGTCGAGTCCCAGGTTTGCGATAACTCGTATCCACCGCTATCAATGAACACCAACTCTTTGTCACCGTAAAAGCGTTCTGGTTTTTTCAAGTAACCATTGTGGAGATCGTAGGCGCTCAAGAGAATAGAATCTTCAATATATTTGCCAATGGTTTCCAGAGCATTAGTTGTGTCTGAGTATTTTTTTTGTTTTTCCTTGAAAAAGGGAAACCCTTTGCTGGAGAACGAGGGCACGAGCCTTGGGGTGTGGATCACACCGCCAGTGGCTGGATGCAGGATCGTCCTACGTGCAAGCATATAGCGCCTCCAAGTCCGAGCAGGATAGACAGAGCCCACACGGTTGGTCATCACCTCTTTCGCAGCTATACGTGAGTTCCAGGGGCACGTTGCGAGATTTGGCATACGTCCAAATGTCAGCCTTTGTCCATTTCAGAAAAGGCGTCGCGATCTGAATTCGCCCCTCGGTGTAGAGATCGAAGATTGCTTGCATCCTTCGAACGAAGGGCAGCCCGCAGTCAGGATAGGTACTTCCCGCATGGATGCCGATTGCCAGAATTCCACAATCATCCTGCAGTTCCAGCAGCGTACCCACAAGCAGAAAGGCATTCCGACCCTGGATTAAGCCTGAAGCTTTCTGAGCAATTCCTGACCAACTGAGTTTGACAAGGGGCACTGAGTAATACGTTGCTATGGCCGTCGCCGCCTTGCATTCTCTTGGGGCAGCGGCTTGACCGTAATCGAAGAAAAACCCCCGAACAGAGAATCCTTGCTCCTGGTAGAATGCCACGCAAGTTGTGGAATCGACACCACCACTGAGGAGTATCCATGCACGCTTGCTTTTCGGGCTCTGGCTCATCAGTAGGACTTCCGGCCTGTTGGGGCCTAAGTGGATAAGGAAAAGTGGCCCATTGGAGAGAATTGCTCGACCGTCTACAGGACTGACTCGCTAGCTTACTTACAAAGCACTGTCAAGTTCCATCAACAACTTTTTTTGTGAGATTTTCGCTTGCTCCAGCGTCTAACCTCAAAGGCGTTTTAGCGGACTGGAGCAAAGAAAAGAGAGTAGCCGTTTGTTGAAATGGGTCTGACACTACGGACTCATGACGAAGGTTCCTGCGTCAAATCCTCGGAAATACCTCTCAGTTGCGCCATTGCGCCTTCGAGGTCTTCGATGATTTCATGTAAAATTTCGTCTGGTTCGGGTAGGTTGTCCGAATCCCCCAGGCTTTCGACCTTGGCCCAAAAGATGTCGAGTTTGACCTTGTCCCGCTGAATCAGTTCTTCATAATCAAAAGAGTACCACCGGGCAGTTAGGGTTGTCCTCAGACCATGTGGGTTTGCGAACATGCCGGTTGACCGGGGAGTGGAACCAGGGCGTCCGAACAACTCTCTCGAAACGTGAAGCATCTGGTCAATCTTTTCCCTCGCCTCTTCTTCGGGGTCACGGGCCATCGTGGAAGACAATCCTCCTGCATATGGGTTTCTAACACAATCTCCAGGACTGGGCAATCAAAAACATCTGAATTTCGCGGCGTTATCGTGAGCGATCAGGTGAGACAAGGACATCAGGCCGAGAGTGGCCAAAACCTTGGTAGCCGCTTGAGAGGGGCCGCTGTAGGACAGTACCCCGTGGCAGGCAAGAGAAGGAAAAGACTGACTACCGGTCAGGGCATGAGAACTCAGGAAGATTTGGCTCCACACTCCTGGGGGCGCAAGGTATCGCTGGGGTCGTGGCAAGGGAATGACCGTAGACGCCAAAAGAGTGTAATTACGATATGTTGTATTTTTCGTGAAAATAATCCTTGACAAGATGGAAGGAGATGTTGCAATTGGAGTACTATATACCGTATGGAATAATGTGAGTTATATGAAGTGACGCCATTCCAATTATTCGTGGAGGTGCCTTTGGTTGACTTTGAAGACCTTCTCACGCCGGAGTCTCTGAGGACATACTTGTTCGACAGGGGATACAGTGCCGGCAAGCTGCAAGGCGCTCTAGGCGTTTCGCCCAGCACTTTATTTCGGTGGCTGAAGGGAAGCGACACCACCAGGCCAACGGGTACCGCCGCAGCGGTACTGGCTTTTATGATGGCGCTTTCGGGGAAGCCTGTCGTACCGGAACACGCTCTGCCTGGATATCGGCTCTATAAGATGCTGCAAACTGCGGTAGATGAAGCAGGTCCCCAAAACAGGTTATTGACGGTACTCCGGATGATGGAAGAGAGCGAAAACGTTTCTTTGGTCGAGGACGATGCGATGTCCATTTACCGATTGCATCAAAAACATCTGGAGACGAGAGGGAAACCTGCGTCCAGGAGCCCTAAAGATTCGCCTTTCTTGATTCCTCTCCTGGAGGCCATGGGACTGGACGATCAGGCCAAACTTGCCGGTCAAGGCAAGTCCGTTAGCGTGGAATTGAACCCCACATCCATCAAGGAGCATTTTGCTTCTCTCGGGAAGGACTTGCAAATCAGAATTCAGAAACTGTCAGATGAGCTGTACGATAGTCGGAAAGCCAAATAGCATCTCTGGAAGTCGCCCCTTGGTCACAAAAGCTCGAGATTCACATGCCCCCTGTCTGTCGGTCACGGACGGGGAATCTTCAAGGAAAGGATGGAGGCCATGACAAAGCCAGCTCGGGACCCACCGCAAAAAACGAGAACCCACGACAATCTGCGGCTAAACAGGATCGTTCGTGGGCTCGTTTCAACTCACTGAAGAATAACCCCCGGATAGGAGTTCCTTCAGCTCTGTGGATAATTATATTGTACCATCAGTAACCGGTTTTGCAACTTATTTTACAGCCTGTTACGAAATTGACCTCCCTGCATTATCCCTCGGAACTGAGCCTCCTATCCACCAACTTTGAGACTTAGCCCCTTCCTGGGGCGAAGCTCGGGAAGAAAGTAATATCATGAAAGAAAAGATAATGGAAAAGGAAGCCTTGGGGGCAGACAAACCCATGTTCGCTCCTGGCAACAAAGAAGCAGATTTCGACCAACTGGTACAGGAGGTGGAGAATGGCGGCATCGCAGACAAGCCGGCTGATGTGGTGGACTCCACAGGCAAATCCGAATTGGTCCCTGGCTCTATAGACGCTATAGTGGACAAGCTCCGGCAGATTGCCATCAAAACTATTGAGGTAGGTTACGAGGACATGGGAGAGGTCTGCCTTGCTCATGCCTTCAATTACGACCTCACAGGCGCAAGTAGCAGAAATCCTCGTAAGAACGATTCTTTTAACGCTATTTGCCGACACCGTAATCTTCCGGTAGATCCTAGACGCCTGGGGGAAGCTGTTAAAGCTGCGGCCCTAACGCATGAACTTAGAAAGCGGGGTTTGGAGCTCGACAAGACGAGGGTGACTTTTACCCACAAAGTGTATCTTTCACGAATTCCTGATGTGGAACAAAGAATAGCTCTGGCTATAGAGACTAACGAGAACGGATATCCCGTCTCCAAACTGAAAGAGATCGTTGCCCTGGCTCTGCCCAAGGGCACGGGTGGGCTTGGTAAGGCCATAATCAGAGCTATTTCAAAACCCAATGAGACCCTCAACAATGAGGCGTACATGACAATTCTCAAAAATTCCGACCAATTGAGTAGGCAGCTCTCTGAAGCGGATCGGATAGACCTTCGAGTGAAAAGTGCGAGAACACGTCAAGAATTGCTCGAATATTGTGGGTTCCTGGAAGGGGTTGAAAACTCGCTCTTTGACATTGAACTATCCGAAAGAGGGTTATTGGAGGAATCATCTGAGGATGAATTAAATCCAAAGGCAATGATCGAGTGATTTTCCTACTCCCCGGTCGACCGGGATGTACCGGGGTGCACTACCCCGGTACACACACCAAAACAACGGAGGACACTACAGTGTCAGAGAATAAGAATTCCAACAAATCAGAAGCGTACGAAAAAGAGCAGCTGCAGGGTCTACTGGGACAGATCGACAGCGAAGCCGTCAAAGACATGCGAGCAATGGAGGTTAACGATATGAAGACGATGGTCAAAGGCGACGATTCAAAGGAACCTAAGATTACAAAAATCCTAGCTTTCAAATGTCCAAAATGCGGTGGAAACAGGCTCCAATGGGACTTGCACACTCCTTACTACCGATCTGCGATTGTGAGAGCAATCGAAGTGGATGCGGAAGGTAATTCAGCTGGCGTGGAATCTGGTTGCTACATAGGTTCTGAATCCGCCTTTTGTCGTGAGAACTACACCACTGAATATGGGAGTTCATGGAGTTGCAGCAAATGTGGGTACGTCCTTGAAGACGACAATGGCCAACCGCTTGATTATGAAGGCTCACTGGTTGAATGGATGCTTCTTCACGGCGAGGTTGTTACAGACCTCTCCGAATTGAAAGGCTCGGCCGACGAAATTCAGCGCACCTGCATATAGAGGTGGCCAGACGTAAGAAACTGCTCCCTGCTGAATAGCTTGGAGTCACAACTCCCCGCTTGAGCGGGATGTACCGGGGCACCTTTACAGGGGGGTGTCCCGCCACTCAAAACGAAAAAGATAAGGATAATGAAATGTCAAATACCGAAGAGTTGGAGAAAGTGTCCGCCGAAGGACGAAGAAAGCGTCTTGAGTTCACTTGCCCCCACTGTGGAGGCCACAAGCTTGAAGAGCTAGTTCTCATGCGTTATGAAATTGAGGCTGTCTACGATCCCTGTGATCCAAATTACGACTGGTCTTACGATTGGGATGACAACATCGAGCCTGGGACATTTGCCTACTCCATAATGAATGAAGGAAATGTTTACCGGTGCTACAATTGTGAGGTGCCGCTCAGGGATGAGGATGGTGACATTCGTTGGGGTGGCGAATTCTTAATCGAGTGGCTCAAAGCCAACTGCAAACAAGAAGAGTCATAAATCTGTCTGGAGCGGGCGGGCACTCTCACTCTGGGGTGCCCCAGCACAAACCCAACGGGAGGATGATCAATGTCTACCTATGATATCGAAACTGTCACGGATATCAGAGAGGGCCGGGAAGACGCAGAGGAAAAAGAAATCTTTTTCCGGTGTCCCCGTTGTGGCCACGATTGGCTGCTTTATAGCTCTGAGGAACATCTCTGCATCCAGGGGATGGTGAGCCGTCACAGAAGACTTGGGAGTGGTAAGCGCACCTGGCACGTTCCGCCGTACGATTACGACGACGACTATCCGTTCCAAATGCAATATAGTTGCCGTCAATGCGGATATGTAGTCGAGCACGAGGACGGCGTGATCTTTGATGAGGGCGAGTTGGCTGATTGGTTGATGTCCAATTGTCCCCAGGAAGATCAAGGAACTGGCGAACAAAAGACTGAATAAACCAATTTATCAACGAGGGCAGGCCCCGATAGGGGCCTTGCCCCCACACTAATGATAGAAGCTTTTTCCATATGAGTTTTTAGCCCATGATATCCATAAGTTATGGATCGGGACGTGAATTAAGTTGGGGTGGACCCTCATTTTTAAGTAATTGATTATATTGGAATTAGTATACCCCCGGTCTTTTCGGAGTAGCAATGCCATATTCCCACTCCACTGCGTTCCGGAGGCTGCAATTAAGCGAAAAAGAGACCAGAGACGTGTGATGATTCTTCAGTCTCTGTAAACCTATATGTATAAATACCTTATTGTATTATTACTTTCGTGTTCCCTCGCTTTTATACCCATTTGTCCTTCCACGTTACGACACGTTTTGAAAATGCGCAGGGGTAATCTATTGTGGGCAAATAGGAGCTGGAAAAGAAGACCGCAAGGCGGTCTACCTAATTTAGGATGAGGATTACATGGCAGGCATGGGCTTGTTATTCTTCAGTTCCGTTATTCTGATCGGTTTCCGCAATCAGTCCTTGTTTTCGCAAGTCCTGTTCTAAACGGGCCGCAGATATAGTACTGCGGTAGCTCAGTCTTCCTGGCATTGGCGGTCGTGTCACAGGGCGCACAAGAAATCTTCCGTGAGCGTACCTGAACGCTCCTCCAGCAGCTCCAACGACCGAGGCTTGCGAACAAAAGGAATGACTTTCCCATGTCTTGGCTTTTGTTGCCGCTGGTTTAGGGCGCGCCACACGGATTCAGCTCCTGCTATTCTACTCCCCTCCACCAAAGCGCGTGCGAGCATCAAGGTCATGT
>JBKQRG010000201.1:0-4353 GCA_052144015.1 Desulfomonilaceae bacterium | reverse complement strand
CACTCAACCGCTCTGCGAGAGGTCCATCTTTCTTATAAATCAGCGCCAAAAGGCCGATCGTCGCCTGCAAACGCTGGCTCGCCTTATCCCATTGGCGATCCCGAGAGTCCCAGGGACAGTCCAGCGCGATGTCAACGCGGCCTTCGTTCGCGTTGGCGTAGAAGACGCCCGCCTGAAGCCGCAAGGCGATCCTGCCATCCTTCCCCGAGGCCAAATCACGTTCCATCTGCTTGCCGAATTTGCTTCCGTTCAGAGGGTCGGTCGCCGACTCACTGTTGCAGTACTCGCTCCGGGCGTACACGACTGAATTGCGGCGGTCCACATTGACTTTTATATGGTGACAACTGCCCTCATCCGACTTTGGGGATACATATGCGATGCGGTACATGTACGACGCATCAACCGTCAGGCTAGTTCCCGCCAAGTCGGCCGTGCTCCATTTCCCTTCAGACGTAAGCGAGTGCTCCAGGTGCCTACCTACATTGTCACGAGCTACGACGCTGGTGCCGCGTCCGGCCGTGACGCTCTGGATTTTCTGCTCCACGCCGTCTTCAAATACGTGGAAGTGATCGGCGGTTAGGAAACGGACTTCAGCCTCATCGCATTGTTGCGGGAAATACGGTTTAGTCGGGGGCAGCTTGTTCAGGGTCGCCACGTCGACCTGAGCGCAGCGGCTTTGCCTTTGTGTCAGTCGACCAATGCCGTCCTTGTCGAATAGAAACGTGGGAACCAAAACCAAGTTGGACTTCACGCCGATTGAGGCCGGGCTAGGCGTTTGTGCGACAGCCGCCGCTGAGGCTGTCCAGATGATTGCACCCGCGAGGCATAAACAGCGGATTAGGAAACTGCCTTTCATCGCTGTCGCGTTTCCAATCCCTACAGACTATCGAGAACGCGCTAGCTTGTAAAGACACCCCGGCGGGGGGTAGTGGGGTCTTTTGGCTTGAAGAAATCACCGTGGAAATTCTGTACATGGCCAACAAAGTGCTGGAGACGGTTCGTCCTGATTTATTTTGGTCGAACCCAATAGCTCGCTTCTGAACGCGGGTCTTTGCGTTCGGGTGTGAACAGCCGCAGGATGGCTGCCAAGATAAGTAGGACCGTTGAGATTGGCATTGCTAAGAAAAAAGGCAAGTCCAGGGGATTATAAAATATGATGACGAACGCACCCAGGGCACACATGATAGCGGCAGAGAGGTGGAGGATACGCATAGAGCCTCCAGTTTGACAGCGCTAGTAGGATACCACAAAAGTAGGAATCCAAAGCTTTCAAGGTGGAAACGTTCTCAAGGCCCTTGAAATCCGCCGTCTTGGCGAGTAGGATTGGGCGTCATGAGAGAAGTCACGGTCATTGCCAGAAAAGTTTTTTTGATGATCGTATCCCTTTTCGTAACAGGGTTGCCGATTACGACCCGCATCTCTGATATTTCTTCCTGGGTTGTAATCGCTCAGCTTGCAGCAAGCATCATAGTCTTTTTGATCCTCTGCAACCGGTTGAAGTCTTGGCTTAGGCTCCCAACTGGTCATGGGTAGGATACCGTAAAAGGCAAAACCCCGGTGCCAGCCGGGGCCTCGCGGGGTTTAATTCGTCACGCTTCGGAAGTGAATCCTACGCTTGGAGCATGGAAAATGCAAGACCGTCATGCCTTAATTTCGAAGAAGGCCACAGAATCAGCCGATGCCCACTCTTTAATTGCAAAGAACAAAGAAACCCCTAACCCGTACTCGCTCGATTCGGGAGCGGAGCCGGTAGCGAACTTAACGTCTTCCTCGGTCGGGAACGAGACTACAAGCTCTCCCATCGAATCGTCCGAGAACATCCGAAGTGTGTCACTGGAAACGTCGAGAATGCGTCCGCGCAGAGTAACGGCCAAGCGGGACAATTTAACTTCGCAACGCAGTAAAGTTTTCCGTGAGGACCACACCCGAAATATGTCGATTGCGTCTGATCGTCCAATGACCACAGATACCTCCCTGAACGCTTGTATAGAAACAATGGAAGAAGAAGTTAGGCAATTCTATTTTCCATCTCGAATGAAAAAACAGGCGGAAACGGTGTCAGGTACCGTTTCTAGGGCCACCCCCGTTTCCCGACACCGTTCCCCCCTGGGAAAAAACGGTACCTGACACCGTTCCCATGTATGCGCCTCACGGGCACGCGCAACATCCCTGTCAGCGCATCTTATGCGTGGCCTGCCGTGACTTCTTAACGGTCGCCAGACATAAAAGGCAATGTCGGCGCCACCCGCGAGTTGCTAAATCTCGAACGCACGCGCCTGGTCTTGTGGGTCGACCAGTATGATCTTCTTCCAATCACCTTTGAGAAACACCTGGCCTTGAAGTTGCTTCCGGTCCAAATCATCAAGGCAACCATAGGCGATGTGATCCACCAACACCAGCCACCATTCGGCATATTTTGATCTTACGTCGGCGATCTTCTTCGTCTTCTCGCTGATGCAAATTCGGACATTCCTGGCCATGTCCTCGACCAGAAGGCCACCGGATTCGTCGTCGCTGTAGCCGGCCATCACGTAAAAGGTTGGGTGCGGATTGCTTGCTCGGAAGATCTCAAGCTCAAATCCATTTCCCAGCGCGGCGCTCGTTTTGTGGTGGGTCGTGGCGTTGATAAAGCCGTCCAACGCAGCTCGAACCTTCGGCTTAAGGTTCTTCCATGGTTCCACGGGACGTCGGAAACGGAAGAAGACGAGCCAGCTTGAATCGTGTTTCGGCGGGCCGAGGGACAACGCGAGCCTCTTTACACCCAGCCACAGGGGTATCTCGATCTCTTCGAGACCTTGGTGCCCTGTCCCCACCTCGTAGTTCTCATTGAGGCGGCGAACCTCAACAGCGATACGCCCGTCTACTAGGAAGTCCGGCGGGACACCTCCATCGGGCTCATACACGACATCAATGTAGCCGCGATGGGCAAGAAAGTTGGCTACGATTTTCTCGGAGGCATCCATAGAGAATTAACCCTTGTTTCGACTGAACCGCTGCGCGGTATGTGCTGGCCCTACCTTTCGATCTGAGCCTGCCAGAGGTCATCAACTTCAACGCAACCTGCTGCCCCTTCCGCCGGGTAGCGCCCCGATAGATCGGGGCGTTTCGGCTTCCAATGGGGTATGCTCCCCTTGCTCTGCCTGTCTCCAGACGCCATTTCGCACCCGGCCAGTTGCAGTTTATCACTTCGAGCACCTATCGTCGCACCAAGCTCTTTGATAGTGACTGCTTCCACTACGATTTCATCGAGGTTCTACGGCAGTTTCGGCGGGAGACGTGCTTTCTGCTGATCGGCTGGGTTCTGATGCCAGAGCACTTTCAGAGGCTTGGTGGGTTCGCCGCAGGACTGGCCCTGGTCGAGCTTTAGGTTCTACTATCTTATGCCAGATTAGTTGCCTCAGGATATGCGTCTATGAGACCAGCCTCCACCTCTAAGGCGGTTGCTTCGTCCATGCCATGCCGATGAATAACATGCGCGACCTCAAAACCGTCAAGACGGATTTCACGTATTCGCTGAAGCTTTTCAGTCAAGACATCTTCTTCGGCATCAAGTTCACCTTTCACATGTGTGAATACTCGATTGCCCTTTCCCTTGCCAACATAGAAGGTCTCGCCGTTCCGGGGATCAATTAGCCGATAGACGTAGTAATTGAGATGATCTTGAACTTCTTTAGTGAACTCTGAAGAGGTTTTCTCGTAATGCTTTGCGCTCTCCATCGTCCGTGTATCCGAGGGTTTTTAGGCCAGAACGCTCAAATGGTACTCAAATGGTACTCGATGTAAGCTGCTTAGCCTAGCCTAATACACACGCCGCGACCGCGCAGAGGGACGACGCTGCGATGAAGGGATTTGATGCTGCCGTCCGGTTACAGGTTCGTAGTCCGGTAGCTGGTGTCATTCGTCGTGGAGTGGGCGCATCCCGCAACGATATGACGTGCATTCCGATTAGGCTGCTGCTTCACCATCCGCGAAAATTCGCCAGACAAATGCAAGATCCGCGAACAGGCCCCCAGAGTCTTTGCAGGAGCGCATTGCGGGTTTTACCTCTCTTCACCCGGATTAAACCACAGCAACGCGAGCATCTCGCACAACCGATCACCATTAAGAGGGCTGAGCGGGCGTGCCGGCGCCCAACCTTCCCCCCCGCCTCGCCAGGCGCAGGTGAACGCGGGGACGGGAGAACTGCGATAATCCTCCGCCACATGGAACTGCTCGTTCAGCTTTTGGGTCGCCTCGGCAGAATAGCGGACCTTGCGGTCTTCCACTGTGGCCAGGTAGGCACATCCCTGTATAAACGCGGTGAACCCAATTGCTTTTCCGCAAACCCAGGAACGCGTGTTGGTTTGTTGATCT
>JBKQRG010000200.1:0-4051 GCA_052144015.1 Desulfomonilaceae bacterium | reverse complement strand
ACGTTAAGCTTCCTGGACAGGCCAAGCGATTGAGTCAAGGCATTTGGGATAGTCTGGCCTGAACCACAGGCACTGCAGTCCACTTTTTGTTACGTGTCAAAGTCAGGCAAATCCACGATGAACGTCTCTTTTCTTTTGACTATTTCGCGCTGGACATATATATCGAAGCCACTTCCGTAGGGCTTATATGACCAAATCTTATGTATTGTGAGGAGGGTATTGCCATGACCAAAGCTGAACTCGTTGCTCAAATCGCTAAGAAGGCCAATGTCACGAAGAAAGGTGTAGAGGCTGTTCTGAAGTCACTGATAGAATCGGTCCAGCAGGCGCTCAAGAAGGATGGAGAAATAAGACTCGACGGGCTCGGCACGTTTAGGGTTATAGAAAGAAAGGCGCGGACGGGGATTAACCCTCAGACCAAAGCCAAGATGAAAATTCCTGCCAAGAAAGCTCCGGCATTCAGAGCAGCCAAGGCTCTCAAGGACTCGGTAGGGGGAGCTGCAAAGAAGCCTGGCAAGAAGAAGTGAACCGGCAAAGGGCTCGATTCTAAATGAACAAATCAGATCTCTCAAAATCGTTGAGTAAAGAAACGGATCTCCCGATTCGGAAATCCGAGGAAATAATAGATAAGGTGTTCGACACCATGTCCAACGCCCTGATCGCTGAGGACAGGATAGAGATAAGGGGTTTCGGCGCCTTTTCCGTACGCAAGTACAAAGGATATACGGGCCGGAACCCCAAGACAGGCGTAAAAAAGGTTGTGGAGGCGAAAAAGCTTCCGTTTTTCAAGGTGGGTAAGGACTTCCGAGAAAGGTTGAATAAGAAGTAGATAGGAAAGAAGCGAAAGGGAACCACCGAATCTCGTTTGCCAGATGAAGGTTATTCCCAAGCACGTCCGACGCAATCTGGAGAAGGATGCAGTCTCCACATATAGATATTTCACTTGAATCGGTTTTTCCTTCGACCCGCCATCACTGAGCCCAGACAGCAGGAGCTGCATGAGTTCAGACGATAATGGCAAGGCAGGAAAAAAACACTGAAAAGAGGTTTGGGCCGCCGATGCGTGCATGCATGATTTCACATGTCCCTGGGGAAAAGCTTGTTCCTCAACAGGACGCCATCCGGTAGAAAAAAGAACTACTTCCGGTCAGTCTTCTCTTGAGGCGTACTAGGCGCTTCGGTGGTCTGCGCGCCCGTTTGAGCCGGTACGGAAGGCGGAGGTGCAGTAACCTGAGGTGGAGTTGTTTCCGCAATGTCCTCACCTTCCATTGCCTTTTTAAAGGTCTTGATTCCCTGCCCTAGGCCGCTCATAATTTCCGGAATTCGTTTGGCTCCGAAGACCATGATGACAATCACCAAAATTAGTATCAACTCAGTTGGGGCCGGTATCATTGCGAGCTGCATCATGTCAATCCTCCTGATTACTTTGTGATTGATTTGTTAAGACGCAAAATCATTGATATATGATTATCCTTATGCCAAGTTCTCTGATCGAACCTCTTCTGATTCTCTCTGTCGTGTTCGAAAGTTCACAGTAACGCGTACGCCATTCTTGGCCAGGGCAAGCGCAATTGCTCTTCCGATTCATCGATCACCGCCAGTTACCAGGGCCACTTTGCCAGTCAAATCGGTACTCATACTCATGACTTCTGCTGTTGCTCTTTGAGCATCCTTTCGATCTTGCATGAAATTCCAAGACCTTGCATGCCTGTATCGTAACACCCATTACAGGAGATGCAGGTGGCCTTTGCAGTGTTGCCGCTCTTCCACCGATTGATTAGATGAGGTTCCCTAATAAAAGGCCGTCCCAGAGAGACATAATCGGCTTTCCCATGTTTCACAATGTCTTCCGCGGTAGAGTAAGATCGGATGCCACCGACGGCTATTATGGGTACTTTTACGCCTTCCTTGATGAACTGGGTGAAATCCATCAGGTATGCCTCATCCTGTGGATCGAGGATTTGATCTTTGGGGCAGTGTTGATCTTGACTTGATATCCCACAACAGGCACTAACCTGAATCGCAGCGATTCCATCCTGTTCCAATCGCCGAGAAACCTCCAACGATTCGGGTGGTTCCAGACCACCTTTTACAAAATCATGTGCGCTGAGCTTTATCAGCATGGGGTAATCCGGTCCAACTCTTCCCTTGATGGCTTCGAGAATCTCTCCCA
Source organism: Desulfomonilaceae bacterium (assembly GCA_052144015.1). GTDB lineage: Bacteria > Desulfobacterota > Desulfomonilia > Desulfomonilales > Desulfomonilaceae > DATJPW01. Next base: position 1,878 of record JBKQRG010000200.1, on the reverse strand, counting down.
CCACTCTATACCTGTTCTGCGGACTCCCTCCATATGAGTCTGTACGCTGATTCCAGGCAGAGGATAGAAACTGGTGAACCCCGGAACCGTGAGCAGCATGAATCATTACGCCATCAAATCCACACAGATGCGATCGGGCTGCCGCTGCAGCAAATGCTTCCACATATTGATCGATATCTTTTCGGGTCATCTCCTTGGGTGCAGGTGAAGAGGGTGAATATGGAACCGCAGAGGCGCCCCACACTTCGTCACCTTCGTGGTAAAAGAGCTTTGTATTGCCCCGTGCAAGCCCGTGATGCAGTTGGGTTACGATCTTGGCTCCTTCTTTGTGAACGGTTTCGACGAGGCTCTTCAGCCCCTTAGCCTGACTGTCGTCACAGTTGCCTATTCCATAAGGCAGAGTTACTCCATTGGTCATCACATACTGGGCACCAGCGAGAATCAAACCGATACCGCCCTTTGCCAGTTCGCTATGCATGGTAAGGGTCCGATCCGTTACGTAACCTTTTCCGTCTCCCGTGCCGCACCAGGTCGATGACTTGATGAACCGATTGGGTAGTTCCAGCGACTTGATCCAAGTTCTTTCAAAAAGCTCAGGGCCTTGACTGGCGTCTGTGCTTCTAGCCCCTACCACAACCAAAGCCGTAGCTGCCAATCCTGACTTCAGAAAATCACGACGAGAGGGCTCTTGAGTCATCAATTTCTCCTCCATAATTTAAGGTTCGATTCAGCTCTCTGGACCGGTGGCAGACTGTGGTCCTTCAACCCCGATCTAGTTTTGAAACCATGATACCATACTCATTCCGGAATCTTCGCGCAAGGCTATTTCTGTGGTGGTAAGGTCTTGCTATTGTTTGTGATATGCGACGTGTTAGTGTATTAACAACATTTGTTGTATTTCCTGCAAATTGAATGTCTTCCATAGCTTTTCCTGCACTGCACTACGCTCGGTGATTTTTCTTCGGGCGTCTTTGCTACTGTAGACCATGACAGCCTCCTGAATATCGGTCAGTTCTTCCTTTAGGACTTTTGGTGACATCTTGTAACCCGCGTTGCCGGCCTTCCATTGCATGACGCGCATAAGGGTGATAGCGACCACGCAGCAGAACGCATAGGCTCGTATTTTAGTGTCTGTCCAGTGACGGATCGGCTGAAATCGAATCATGGTGGGGTCTTTGAGGAGATGAGAGTCATCTTCAATGATCTGCTTCTCATTGTACGTATCTATCAGATAGCCCGTTTCCACTCCGAGCATATTGGAAAATATGAGGTTTTTGCCGAACCGTTTCTTTCGGGCCTCCATTTCTGCTGAGGTCTCCTCAATATGAAGCTCCCCACCTTTGACCGATATATCCAGGCACTTCCCGTAAGGGCTGTGTTGCAATATTGCAGTAATTCCCTGTGGGACAGTTTGTGGTTTCTTTTTGTAAGCGGCCCACTTCTCCCTTATGGTCGTCTTGAGTTTCTCAATCCCCCTTGAAAGGGAATGCTCCTGCTTGCGTTTGGTTGCAGCATTAAAGGTAAGCACGACCGTACATTCGATTCCCATGATGGTCTTGCGTGAGCGATAGAATCGTAGCTCTTTCCAGAGGCCGTGATAAGCGGACAGCTCAAGGTCGATCAGATCCGGATGATGCGAGGGGACAAGGGCTCCGACCCACGAGATCACACCGCAGAGAGAAGCAAAATTGTCGGGGCTGTTGTTTCCTTTGTCCAGGACGACAACCAGATCGGATTCAGCCCCGCAAAGCTTTTTCAGAGCCACCACCAGATCCGTCAATATTTGTGAGAATATTTTGCTGTCATGCCGATTGGCCCGGTACACTTGGCTCAAAAGAGGGACCCCATGTGCTTTCTCCACTGCCATGAGCAGCCCCA
>JBKQRG010000199.1:0-51412 GCA_052144015.1 Desulfomonilaceae bacterium | reverse complement strand
TTCCCGCGTTTCGCGGTACTTCGCTTCTCGCAATGACAAGTTGGGGCCTGCCATTTCGACCGCGTGACCCGAGGCATGTCATTGCGAGCGGAGGTAAGCAATCTCGCGGCTTTGGGGATTGCTGGTGGGACCGTCCCGCGCAGGACGCGGGATTGCCGGTCATTTTAATGGACAGGCGAGACGCCTGTCGCAACATAGACTCCTCGCAATGACAAATCCACGCCCTTCCTAACAGCATCAGAGCCGCTTCTCCTTCAGGTTTTCTTTAGGGTAACATCTAGTCGTGGCTTATGTCAAACCTGACATAAGCATCCACGCAAAACAGAATGACTTGACAGCAGCGTGACGGCCGATTCAGATGGGGTAACTCAGGCGACGCCAGTGTGGTGCATTGTCAGTGGGCTTAATAATTCTTTTTGGGCGATTTGTTTCGATTGTACAGGATACGAAGGCCTTCCATCGTGAGATCGTCATCAATCTCGTCCACCAGTTTGGTCTGAGCACAGATGACTCTGGCAAGCCCTCCTGTGGCGATTACTTTGGGCCTGGACCCCAGCTCGTCAAACATACGTTTCAATATTCCATCTACAAGCGATGCGTACCCGAAAATAATGCCCGACTGAATAGCCGAGGCCGTGTCCTTGGCAATAACGCGCGCAGGAGCTATGAATTCAACCCTGAATAATTTCGATGCCTGCTGGAAAAGGGCTTCAGCAGCAATCTTTACCCCAGGTGCAATTGAACCGCCCTCGTATTCGCCGGCTTTGTTGATATAATCGAAGGTAGTAGCCGTGCCGAAATCAACCGCAATCAGATCCGATCTAAATCTTTCGTACGCTGCCACTGCGTTGACAATTCTATCCGCTCCGACTTCACGTGGATTGTCATATCTTATCGGCATTCCGGTTTTTATCCCCGGACCTACAAAGATAGCATTCACTTTGAGGAAATCCCTGCAAAGGTTTTCCAGAGGGCCGTTTAGCGGAGGAACCACACAGGAGATTATTGCCCCATGTATGTCTAATGATTTTATTCCTTCGAGGCTGATCAGATTATGCAAGGTGATCCGATACTCGTCTGCGGTGGTTTCCTTCAGCGTCCTTATTCTCCAGAACCCGACGGGTTTGTCGTCATGATAGATTCCTATGACAGTGTTCGTGTTACCTACGTCGACTGCAAGCAGCATCGGATATTCCTTTCGTATTCACCATGAAAACAGAAATAGAAGCCATAGAGTGCGAGACAGATCCTCATTAATCTATGGCAGTTAAACCTGATTTTGTCCTATTGACGAATTCTTCCAGTTCGTCACGGTCCGGTCGAAAAAAGAACATGCTCAGGGCAGATACAGCCATAAAGGCATAGACAATTGGCAAGCCTTCCCCGAGAAAAAGAAGGCTGAGCCCAAGAATAGCAATGGCTTCCGATATGGCGAAGGATATTATGAGAGCAGTCATATATTGCCCGAAAAAGGACGGTGCAGCTCCTGCCTGGACTGAAGATTTCGCTGACCGGGCCGCCAACATGGTTTTTCTCAAAAAGTAGGCAAGGACCAATGCTACAGCGGCCAAGAGTATAAATATATATCTTATCATTTCGACAGGTGCGCTGGACACCGGAATAAAAGGCATACCAGCCATAAGATAGGAAATGACCGTGTAGACTACCACGGCGCCAAACATAGCCGCCGAGATAATCCATATAACCGGCCAACCTTTATCCACTACTGCCTGCTCATTTGGATCCAACATGTTCTCCTCCTGAAATAGGTCAATACATCCGGAAATCGATAGATAGTACTACACAGCACATTTTTTGTTCAACTTTTTGGTGCGATAACCAGAGTCTCAGTTGTTGAATCGGAGAATAGGCTGCATGCAATCCATCAGTTACAGGCGGTCAAAGAATGTCATTGCGACCCCGTTGAAAAACAAGGGAAGCAATCTCATGGCCTTGGGGATTGATGGTGGGACCGGCATCTGAAACTGTCTCAGAATTCTTGTTGAACCCTAAGCCGTGCCACGACCTCAATGCAGAGACGAAACCCACCGGATGTCGTATGCTGTTGCAATTGGCGGTAGATAGCAAACAGCCACTGTAGGCGCGGGTTTCAAACCCGCCCTTGGTCAGATGTCTAAAGAACGGGCAGGTTTGAAAACTGTCCCTACACTGCATCGTGCTACGATTTTGGCAGATAAGATAATTCTAAGACAGTTTCGGATGCCCATCCTACTAAGACATGACGGGCAAGCCCGCGTTCTGAGCGGGACATCGCCACCAAATCGTTTGTTTCGCGATTATTTTTGGGAACCCCCATAGAAGCACGCTCTGAACTGGGGACTGTCCCACCTTGCCAAGTCTCTGGGATTTATTTTTCGTCCTTCCGTGGCGTTTTTGCCCGTTCTCGTCGGCGGAGTTCCTTCCGAAGGATTTTACCGATGGCGCTCTTGGGAAGATCGTCCACGAATTCCACGTACTTCGGAACCTTGTATTTCGCCAGGTTCTTTTTACAATAGTCAATGATTTCCGGAATCGAGCTTTTCTCTCCGGGCTTTAGTACGACGAAAGCCTTGATCCTTTCACCGGAATAATCATCAGGCACCCCTATGACGCAAGCCTCCAAGACCTTCGGATGAGAAAAGAGAACTTCATCAACATCTCTGGGATAAATATTAAATCCTCCTGATATGATCATATCCTTCTTACGATCTACAATAGTGAAATAACCTTCTTCGTCAAAAGTAGCTATGTCTCCGGTCAGGAGCCATCCGTCTTTCAATACGGCTGCGGTCTCATCCGGCTTGTTGTTGTATCCTTTCATCACCTGAGGGCCCTTGATGCAAAGCTCCCCGGGGATGCCCGGTTCCGTAATCTCCTTGTCATAATCAGCGACGTCCACGAGTTTTGCGTCCGTGTTACTGACCGGTAGGCCTATAGTGCCTGGTTTGGTCTTGCTCGCGGATCCGGATGGGCTCACGGCTGCCCATGAACCTTTTGTCCTCACACGCTTCCCTGATGGACCGTAAGGATTAATGTGCGTAACCGGTGAGGACTCCGTAAGCCCATAGCCTTCGCAGATTTGCGCTCCGGTCAGTTTTTCGAAGCTCCTGATGGTCTCCATTGGCAGAGCCGCGCCACCCGAAAAGCATGCTCTAAGCGATGTAAGGTCATATTTTTTGAGTTTCGGGAAATTGACCATGGCTGTATATAACGTGGGTACAGCAGGTATATATGTGGCCTTGTACTTGGATATCGCCTCAAGGATCGCTTTGGGCTCCGGCTTCGGAATCAATATAGTTCCATAGCCGTAAAATATGGCAACATTCATAACTGTGGTTAGCCCGAACGAATGAAAAAACGGGAGACATCCGACCACCAACTCTTGGCCGGGCTTGAAATCAGGGAACCAGGACGTGGATTGCTGAACGTTGCACGATAAGTTTCCGTGGGTGAGTTGCACCCCTTTGGAAACGCCGGTAGTGCCACCGGTATAGAGCAGGCAAGCCGTGTCGTCCCATGTTGAACTATACGGTTTGGTCGTCGGAGGATGTTCTGCCAAGAGGTCAGTGAACTCAAAGACGTTCGGATCGTCGGGTGTCTTCAGGTGCATCCCTCGTTTAAGCAGTGGAAAAACATGTTTCAGCGTGGCAGGAAGATAGTCGTTGATGTGACAAGAGATGATTTTGCCGATTCGTGTCCTTCGGCGCAAATTCATCATTCTAGGCACCAAAAGATCCAATGATACCAACATCGTTGAGCCGGAATCATTGAACTGATATTCCAAATCTCGGTCCGTATACAGTGGGTTATTCATTACCGCAACCGCACCGGCCCTGAACCCTCCGTACGTGGCCACCACCATTTGGACAAGGTTCGGCAGGAGCATGGCCACCCTGTCGCCTGGTTTGATCCCAAGCGCCACAAGCACAGAGGCAAACCTGGAAACCATTTCGTCCAATTCTTTAAAAGTGATTTCCGTGCCATGGAACAACAGGGCCGCTTTGTCAGGAAATCGAGAGGCGCTTCTTTTAAGGGCCGCATCGAGGGTAATATTTTCGAAGGAAATTTCCGCCGGGACAGTTTTCGCGTAGGACTTTAGCCAGATCTTCTCCATGGAGCCCTCCTTGGTTATGAGCTAGCCCTCGGGAGCCTGACTATCCAGCTCGGAATCAGGCTATCCTTCTAACGAAAACTTTTTGAGCTGCAGCGATTGGCTGCATTCGGCAATTCTGCAAATCCACTCTTATCTTAAATAAGCAGCAGCTATTTTTGTTCCCCCTGCTTAATTTTGGCCAGCTCCATTTGCCGGAGTTCTTTCCGAAGAATTTTGCCCACTGCGCTTTTCGGGAGATCTTGGACGAATTCAACATACTTCGGGACCTTGTACTTCACCAGGTTTTCTTTGCAATAACCAATGATTTCATCAACCGATGAATTTTCTCCCGGTTTTAGCACAATGAAAGCCTTTATTCTCTCGCCCGAGTACTGATCGGGTACACCGATTACACATGCCTCGAGTACTTTCGGATGCGAGAAAAGAACTTCATCCACATCTCTGGGGTAGATGTTAAATCCGCCGGATATGATCATGTCTTTCTTGCGATCCACAATGGTGAAAAAACCTTCCTCATCGAATGTGGCAACATCACCCGTCAAGAGCCAACCATCCTTGAGGGCCATAGCTGTCTCGTCCGGCCGATTGATATATCCTTTCATTATTTGGGGACCTTTGACGCACAGCTCACCGGGTACTCCTGGCTCAGTGATTTCTTTGCTGTAGTCGTCTACGTCCACGAGTTTTGCTTCCGTATTACTCACAGGCAGGCCAATGGTTCCCAATTTAGTCTTGGACCCGTACGGATTGCAATGTGTTATGGGCGAAGTCTCCGTTAGGCCGTAGCCTTCACAAATTTGCGCGCCGGTCAGTTTCTCGAAATTCTTAATTGTTTCCATGGGCAGCGCAGCGCCGCCGGAAAAACAAGCCATTAAAGAAGAAATATCGTACTTCTTAAGCTCCGGGAAATTGATCATCCCGTTGTACAGAGTGGGGACCGCCGGTATATAGGTGGCCTTGTACTTCGATATAGCTTCCAGGATCGGCTGGGGCTCGGGCTTCGGTATGAGTATGTTCCCAAATCCATAGAATACGGCGACATTCATGGCCGATGTGAGACCAAAAGAATGAAAGAAGGGCAGACAGCCGACCACTATTTCTCCACCCGGTTTGAAATCCGGAAACCATGCGTTGCCCTGCTGACAATTTGCCGACAGATTACCATGTGTCAGTTGGACGCCTTTCGATACGCCGGTCGTCCCTCCCGTGTACAGCAAGCATGCTGTGTCCTCCCAATCCGATTTGTGCGGGTTAGTCGTTGGCTCATAACGTTTCAAGAGATCAGTAAATTCAAGAACGTCAGGCGCGGCAGGTGTTTTAAGGTGCATACCGCGTTTCACAAATGGGAAAAGCTGTTTCAGCGGGAAGGGTAAATAGTCTCTGATGTGACATGAAATTATTTTGCTGACCTGCGTCTTCTTTCGCAAATTGATCATTCTGGGTACCAGGAGATCCAAGGCGACCAATGAGGTTGAACCTGAGTCATTAAGCTGATGCTCCAACTCGCGGTCGGTGTACAAAGGATTATTCATGACCACTATGGCGCCGGCCCTGAAGGCTCCGTATGTCGCCACAACCATCTGGACAACGTTCGGCAGAAGCATTGCTACCCGATCTCCGGGTTTGACTCCGAGCGCCTGCAACGCGGCTGCGAATCGAGAAACCATTTCATCCAGTTTTTTAAAAGTAATTTTAGTACCCTGAAACAACAGAGCAGGATTTTCGGGAAATTTCGACGCGCTTTTCTTCAGGGCCTCTGAAAGGTCAATTCTTTCGAATGAAATCTCTGCAGGAACATTTTTCGCGTACGATTTCAACCAAATCTTTTCCATAGGGGATTCTCCTCGGCTAAATCAGGTTGTTCTTGTATAACACTAGTAATCAGCGGAAACGTGGAACTGCGGAGGCCTATCCTCCGCGCCGGATCCCGCCGGTTTTTGCAAAGTGAAGGGCTATGAATATAATCAGGCGCTTGACCCACCACGATCGCCGGTCGGTTTTTGCTCTGAAGATATTTTCCCGAAAATAATTGATTCGTCAATCAATTCTTTTGTCGCATCCTCATTAATTCCGAATTAATTGAAAACAAAAGGTTGTCGTGCATCAAGACAACAAAGCCATCCAATACCGTGAGCATGTTATAATAGTCTTCATGTGGAAAATATTTGTACGTGAATTGCTGATATTGATTGTATCCATTGGGGCACTGCCCCTGATTGCGATTATTTATCTGATTCAAACGGACTCAATGAATTTCGAATTGTTATTTTTGATACGCCAGCTACTGTCCGGCGGGAGTGACATAATAGGTTCTCCGATAACCTTCTGGTTCAAGGTCATATCGCCGTACCTGATCGTTCAAAGCATACGGGCATTGCTGTGGTCAAAGAAGAGTTTGACGGGCACAAAATGGGCCAATCTCTATTTTGCTCTACTTTTGACAGGTCTCGGCGGATGGTCGTTAAAACAGGCCTGGAATTTATTTTTCTTAATGTACATTCTGGGCGATGTGCCGGGGGAACTGATGCAGTTTTTCGAACTGGAAGGTCATCATCTCGTTATCTTCTTGGTTGCCATATTCCTCGGAATTCATTGTTTTAGGACATTCCTTAATCCAAAGAGAAATCAGCCCCGGTAATCTTCAGTCTGTGAAACAATCAAAGCTGTCAGATATCCATCTTTTCCTTAATTAATCTTAACATAGCGATGTTTTCCGTGTGGCCGGTCTGCTTTGCTACTATTTTGCCGCGGAAGGGTCTGCCCAGTAGATAAAAATCACCAATGATATCCAGAATTTTGTGACGCACGAATTCATCCGGAAATCGTAGCGGCGGGTTCACGACCTTTTCTTCATCAACCAGCACAAGATTGGAAAGTCGACCGCCGCCCGCTAAACCCATTTCATCCATCATACGCATATCTTTTACAAAACCGAAGGTTCGGGCTGGAGCGATTTCCTGTTTGAAATCTGCCGGGCTCTCACAACGGTAATCTTTGTGCATCTTGCCGATAGGATGTGGATAATCGAGATAATATTCGATTTCAAGCACATCCGACGGTTCGACCCGAAGACTTTTGGAACCGTTATTGCCGATCGCCAATTCAATGGGCTCGGTGATTACGATTTCTTCAATCAACTCGTCTTGAGTGATGATTTCAGCACTCTCCACGAGCTTACAGAATTCAAGTGCAGAACCGTCCATAATTGGTACTTCACCCGAGATTTTCACCATAAGGTTCGTCAGGCCATAAACATGAAATACAGCCATCAAGTGTTCGATAGTCCGGGCAAGTGTCCCATTGCTTTTGAGAGAGGTGGAGAATCCCGTAGAATCCACTTTTTCAAGGACGGCAAGGACAGTGTCGTCAGTAGTTATGTGGCCGAAAACGATGCCGGAAAAAGGTGGCAGCGGAAAAAGAGTTAAGCCGGTCTTTTCTCCCGTGTGAAGGCCCTGGCCGTACGCCACTATGCTTCCTCTCAATGTTTTCTGGTGGCGTATTTTCTCTTTCTCGGAAGAATATTTTAGTTCGGTCGCGCTGATGCGCTCTTCTTGGAATGCCTGCGGGTTTAATCGCTCTGGGCCTGTAGAAATGGATGATAAAACGTGGTTCTCCGGCTCACTGGGCATGAGGAGATCGGCGACAGTTATTTTAGGCCCGGGAGCGGTCATAACAACATGCTCCATCAAGACCTTTAATTCCTTAATATTGCCAGGCCAATGATACGCCATCAGACGCTCTAGAGCTTCGGAATCCGCTCCGACAAGATCTTTTTCGAACTCGGCCGCTGCCTCTTTCAGGAAATACTCCGTAAACAGCGGTATATCCTCTGATCTTTCTTTTAGACTTGGGATTCTTATGACCCGCTGAGCTAAGATTTCAGCAAGTTCCGCCGGGATATGTTCGTCATGAATCAAGGTCTCCGGATCGGTAACAGACGTTGAGATGATTCTAAATTTAGAACTCGAAAGGCCCGGTACACCGGCCGGATTCACGTGATCGCGAACTATTGCGGCCAATCGGAGTTTCAGATTTCTATCGAGACGGTCCACTCGGACCAATAGCAGCGATCCCCCAGTAGCTTGAGCTAATTTTCCGAGAGAAGCTTTGTTTGAGTCGCTTTGTTTTCCGAGTAGCACTTCTTCAATATTAGCTTCAGTGAGCTCCTGGCAAAGCACTTTTACAAGGTTTGTCCGGTTCTTTCCCTGCAAAAAGTGAATTGTTCTGGCAATAAACTCCTTCCCTGTTCCTCTTTCGCCTGACAACCACACAGAGCTCCCCTCTGTCACGGCATTCTCGAGAGAGCGGCGGAGCATTGCGGCTTTTTCGGAAGTTCCAATAAGAATCCCCGCGGCGGAGCCGTTCCCTTCATGTGGTCCGTGATCGATTGCCCGCTCGGCTACGGCTCTATGCACCAGATGGAGCACGTCCTCCAGGTTAAGCGGTTTTTCGAGATAATCCGTTGCCCCAAGTTTTATAGCCTTTACTGCGGTTTCGATGGTGCCATGTCCGCTCATCATGACTACCGAGCAAACAGGATTGATCCTTTTGATTGCCTTCAGGGTCTGCATGCCATCGATTCCGGGAATCCATATATCCAAAAAAACCATATCAGGCGCGTCACTCTGAACAATATGCAAAGCATCCTGGCCATCACGCGCGCGGAATACTTCATGCCCTTCATCAGCCAGTATGGCTCCTAAGGATTCCAGGATTTCTTCCTGATCGTCTACAATGAGAATACGGCCTTTGTTCATAGCCCGGCAATATTAGCCTCAAGTGACATTTTGCACAAGACCCTAAATCGGATAGGAGTAAACGTAAAGATCATTGCGAGACAATCGGTAAGCACTCAATTTCTGGGGGAATGTCATCGGCGCCCCGGACGAGTAACCCAACAGTTGTCCCGCGGGACGCGGGATGAAAACCCACGGGAAAGAACACAGCACCAACCCAAAGAACCCTGGATGGGTCTGCATTCTCGATCCCGGATCGTCGCGTATTTGGTCGAACCCACAGGGGTCGGGGATTCAGGGTTATAGGAGCACACGAGTCCCCTTTCTTATCTCCCCCGTACAAACGGCTTGTATTCCGGTTTTCGCTTGCAAATGGATTTAGCCGCGGGTATGTTGAAATTTTTTGCATAAACGCCTCTTTACTTGTATTGGTTTATAGCTGGACAGGCTCGTGGCCGCAGAGCCCCGAAAAACCGGAGGCAAAGAGCCAATGAATTTGCATGAATACCAGGCCAAAGAACTGTTGGCCTCCAGAGGCGTGCCCATTCCAAGAGGCTCGATCTCCTACACACCTCTGGAAGCCCTTATCGCTGCACGTCAACTGAGAACCGACAAGATAGTCCTCAAGGCCCAGATCCACTCCGGAGGGAGAGGCAAAGCCGGCGGTGTGGCGGTGTTGAGCATGAATGACGACATCCGCTCTCGAGCAGCGGAAATTCTGGGCAAACGACTTGTAACCAACCAGACCGGCCCACATGGGAAAAGTGTAAGCGCTCTGCTAGTAGAAGAAGTGATTCCCGTTGAGGCTGAGATTTATCTGGGAGTCGTCCTTAACCGGAGTAACGGACAAGTCACGATCATGGCCAGTCCCGAAGGGGGGATGGAGATCGAAAAACTTGCCAGGGAGTTCCCGGACAAGATCTTTACCATAAAAGTGAGCCCGCTCAGAGGACTTGCATCGTACGAGGCCAGAGATCTGGCATATCGATTAATCGATAACAATCTTGCCGCTAATGAAATAGCTAAAATTATCAATGCAATGTACAGGATTTTTTTGGACTATGACTGCTCTTTGGTGGAGATAAATCCGCTCGTAGTTTCCGGAGATCGGGTTGTGGCTTTAGATGCGAAAATCAACCTCGATGATAATGCCCTGTTCAGGCACCCGGAAATGGAGCGCTGGCGTGATCGGTGCCAGGAAGATCCGTTGGAACTAGCTGCAAACAAAGACAGCCTCAGTTACGTACGCTTGGACGGCAATATTGGATGTGTGGTCAACGGCGCAGGTTTGGCTATGGCCACTCTGGACCTGATATCTCTACATGGAGGCGCTCCAGCCAATTTCTTGGATGTAGGCGGAGGAGCCAGCGAACAGGGCGTGACGGACGCCATGAACATTCTTTTGGATGACGACAGAGTAAAAGTCGTGTTCATTAATATCTTCGGAGGGATCCTCAGGTGTGATGTATTAGCCCGCGGTGTTATCAAGGCGCTCAAGGCCAGAGGCGTACATTTGCCGGTGATCGCGCGCATTGAAGGGACCAATATTGAGGAAGGTCGGAATCTCTTCCTTGAATCCGGTTTGCCTATAGAGTTGATTGCTTCGCTGGACGAGGCTGCAAAATTAGTAGTGCAAAAAGCCGAGATGGGGTAGGCCGATCCCGGATGGAGAATAGAAATGGCAATACTGGTAAACAAAGATTCGCGAGTTGTGGTTCAAGGCATCACCGGCCGTAACGGTACCTTTCATTCTCTGGCTTGCCAGGATTACGGGACGAAAATGGTGGCTGGGGTTACGCCCGGCAAAGAAGGGCAGAACGTTAATGGAATTCCGGTTTTCAACTCGGTCAGCAAAGCAGTAAGAGAAACCGGAGCTGACGTTTCCCTGATTTTTATTCCCGCTGCGCATGCTCGAGAACCAATCCTGGAAGCAGTAGATGCCGGAATTCGGGTAATCGTCTGCATAACTGAGGGGATACCGCCACTCGACACTGCTTCGGCTCTTTATACCGTTCGTCAATCAGGAAGGTATCTGATCGGCCCGAACACACCGGGGATCATATCCCCGCCCGAAAAATGCAAGGTCGGCATTATGCCCGGATACATTCACGCTCCCGGAAAAGTAGGTGTCATTTCCCGTTCCGGAACCCTGACCTACGAAGTGGTGGATCAGCTGACCAAGAACGGGGTGGGACAGAGTACTTGCCTGGGGCTCGGTGGAGATCCGGTGGTCGGATTAAGTTTTATAGACGTGCTCAAAATGTTCAGAGATGATCCGGAAACGGAACTGGTGGTGCTCATAGGAGAAATTGGCGGATCCGCTGAAGAACAGGCAGCCGAGTTCATAAAAAGTGAATTTAATAAACCTGTTGCCGCCTATATAGCAGGCCGATTGGCTCCGCCGGGGAAGAGGATGGGACATGCAGGCGCGATTGTAGACGGTGGGACCGGTACAGCAGACGGCAAGATCAAGGCCCTAACTGACGCCGGGGTGAAGGTCATTGAAAACCTGACCCAGATTGGCTTTACCGTCAAGATGATGCTGAAATAACGCGCAAACGAATAGAACAGGAGATGTCAATGTCGGTGACGCAAGAGAAGATCGAAGAATTGAAACGCAGAGTGGCCGAAGCTGATGCTGCCGGGGGTCCCGAAAAAGTCGCCAAGCAACATGAGTCCGGCAGAATGACAGCCCGAGAAAGGGTTCTTGAACTGGTGGACAAAGGATCCTTCGAAGAAATCGACAAGTTTGTCAGTCATAGATGCACCGATTTCGGAATGGACAAAATCAAAGCTCCCGGAGATGGAGTAGTGACCGGCTTCGGGCGAGTAAACGGCCGCGGGGTCTATATATTCGCGCAGGACTTCACTGTTCTTGGAGGCAGCCTCTCGTACACTCATGCTCAGAAGATTTGTAAAGTCATGGACTTGGCATATCGCAATGGATTCCCCCTAATCGGCATCCCCGATTCAGGTGGCGCACGCATTCAAGAGGGAGTTGAAAGCCTCGGCGGTTACGGAGAAGTATTTTATCGCAACGTGCGAGCGTCGGGCGTGATCCCCCAAATATCCATCATAATGGGGCCATGCGCGGGAGGCGCGGTATACTCGCCGGCTGTGACCGACTTCATCTTTATGACGGAAAAAACCAGTTACATGTTCATTACGGGGCCTCAGGTCATAAAACAGGTAACCAGCGAAGAAAGTGACTCGGAAAGTCTTGGCGGAGCGAGAGTGCATGGTCGGATCTCGGGAGTATGCCATTTTCATAGTCCCACTGAGCAAGAAACCCTAGAGAAAGTTCGAGAACTCCTTTCTTTTCTCCCTGACAGCAATCGCGCGCGTCCTCCTGTGGTGCCCTGCCATGATCCGCTCGATCGTACGATGCCCGAACTGGATGGAGTTATTCCCGAGAGTTCTCGCAAGCCTTATGACATGAAAAAAATCATTATCCCGGTGCTGGACAATCGCCATTTCTTGGAGGTCCACGCTCACTATGCCCGTAACCTTATTACCGGTTTCGGGCGGATCGGCGGGAGGACAATAGGAGTTGTTGCCAATCAGCCCAGGGTTCTGGCCGGCTGCCTGGACACGGAAGCATCGGTGAAATGCGCGAGATTTGTTCGGTTCTGCGACGCATTCAATATTCCGCTCTGGACATTATTGGATGTGCCGGGATATCTGCCAGGAATGAGGCAAGAACACAGGGGCATCATAAAACATGGGGCAAAGATACTTTATGCTTACGCAGAGGCGACAGTCCCGAAAGTGACGTTGATTACGCGCAAAGCATATGGCGGCGCGTATGTGGTTATGTCGAGTAAACACCTGAGAGCCGACATTAATCTTGCTTTTCCGACTGCTGAAATAGCAGTCATGGGGCCGGAAGGCGCAATCCAGATTCTGTTCAGGAAAGAAATCGCACATGCCAGCGACAAAGCGGCAAAACGGCAAGAATTGATTCAGGATTACGTGCAGAAGTTCGCTAGCCCATATCGGGCGGCCGAATTGGGATTTATTGACCGAGTAATTTTGCCGAGAGATACCCGTTGTGTTCTGGTAAGTGCCTTCGCTCAACTCGAAAACAAAGTAGAGGAGAAGCCGACAAGAAGACACGGCAATATTCCGCTTTAGCTTTGCCGCACTAATCGCGGTTTGCTGTTCGAAGCGCTTGGCAAGGTCGTTTTTTCAAAGAGGATACAAAATATGGACAAAAGGATAAGAGTAGTGGTGGCAAAACCGGGCTTGGACGGGCATGACCGAGGCGCAAAGGTGCTCTCGAGAGCTTTGCGCGACGCTGGGATGGAAGTCATTTATACCGGCCTCAGACAAACTCCCAAGGCAATCTTTCAAACATGCCTTCAGGAAGATGCGGACGTGCTCTGCATGAGTTCCTTGTCCGGCGCTCATGATTATTTGTTTCCCAGAGTAGCCGAAATATTTAAAGAAAATGGTGTTTCAGACGTGTTAATAATGGGTGGTGGGATAATTCCCGAAGAGGATGTACCGAAGCTCAAGGCTGGAGGCATTGAGGAGATTTTCGGACCTGGAACCAAGACCGCGGATATTGTGGAATTCATAAAGACCCACCTGAAAAAATAGGACCGGCATCTTGCCGGTCATTTTAATGGACGGGCGAGACGCCTGTTGCAACATAGACTCGTCGCAATGACGAATCCACGCCCTTCCGAATTGAGGAGTTATCCGCGCATCCGATTTCCACTTGCTTTTTCTCCGATCTTCTGATTAATACTTTTTCAGCGTTAGTGCATGAATATGCGCAGTTGCTCAAAGGAGTTAAAGCATGACATTAAAACTAGTTCGGGAAAAGGCAAGAAAACTGGGAGTAAAAAACATTACTCGATTTAATAAAGAGAATTTAATCCGTTGCATTCAGTCCAGCGAAGGCAATTCTCCTTGTTTCAAAGGTATAATAGATTGTTGGGAATTCGGATGCCTCTGGCGAAAAGAATGTCAAAGCTAATTTATCAGAGCTAGCGTAATTACAAAGAATTGCAAATCCTCGATGCCCATTCATTATCCCTGGGAGCGATTTAAACGCTCTGCCTTCGGACGGTTTATTCCGCGTCCGGCGGGAACCCGCAATTGAATGTGGCGTACTTCCATTTAGCTGAAGTTTTGCAGCAGCCTCTTGGACCTGGTCGGGGGAAGACCCGTGCGGTACCTTCCTCCGGATTTCCTTGGCTGATCCCAAGTCCCGGTTTAGTTTGGTTTATAAAAGCGAATCGCAGCTTCTCAGGTAACTAGCGGCCAAAGGCTGTCATTGCGAGCAGAGCGAAGCAATCTCACAAAGCTTTGGGGGATTGCCACGGCCTGACGGCCTCGCAATGACAAATCTAGACCTCGCGTAATTGAGACCTTCCAGGAATCCATATATGGGCTTGTGATTCGTGGGGCCCTTCATGTATGCTGGGTCTACAGCATTCAAGCTCAAGAGAGGACCCGTAATGGGCCTCTACTTGCCTGTGAAGCGAATATCGCTCCGCGGGGAAATCACTACCGAGGGTTGCCAGTATGGCGAAAATCACAATCCAAACCCTGAGAGACAAGAAGGCGCGCGGAGAGCGTATGACATTCCTCACCGCGTACGATTACCCATTCGCGATCTTGGAGCAGAGAGCCGAGATCGACGTAATTCTGGTTGGCGATTCGATAGGCATGGTCGTCTACGGATACGATTCAACCTTGCCGGTGACTGTCGATCTGATGATGCCCAGCGTCCAGGCAGTGCGCAAAGGAGCGCCTGATGTGTATCTTGTCGGAGACCTGCCGTATATGAGTTATCAGGTGTCCATACCTGAGGCTATCCGAAACGGCGGCAGGTACATGGCCGAGGGCGGCTGTGATGCAGTGAAGCTCGAAGGCGGCCGAGAAATGGCGGAAACGATTCGAGCAATGACGAATGCTACAATTCCGGTAATGGCGCACCTTGGACTGACGCCCCAATCTGTGGCGCAGCTGGGAGGCTATAGGGCACAAGGAAGAGATCTGGCGACAGCAAAGAAATTAATTGAAGATTGTAAGATACTTGAAGAAGCCGGGGCTTGCAGTATTCTGCTGGAAGCCGTGCCGGCCGAAGTTGCGGCAATAATTACACGCCGCGCATCGGTACCGACCTTTGGGATTGGCGCGGGTCCTCACTGCGACGGGCAGGTTCTCGTCGTCCATGATATCATCGGTATGTTCGATAAGCACACACCCAAATTTGTAAAAAAATACAGGGAAGCCGGCGCGGTCATCCTGGAGGCATTTGAGGAATTCAAGCAGGACGTTGCGGCTGGAACGTTCCCGGCGAAGGAACACTGCTATGATATGCCCGCCGAAGTGGCTGCTGAACTGGAGAAACTGTATTCCTAAATTCTGATCGCAGATGCAAATTTGGGAGCTTCACCCCCTGAATGAGTGCAGTGAGAACGCGAAGCTGTCATTGCGAGAAGCAGGCGACGAAGCAATCTCCGATACAAGGAGATTGCTTCGTCGCGCTCGCGATGACATCATATTGATTGTAAGGCGAGAATCATACTCGGACTGCGAGGTATCATATATGCGAATAGGAATTGTGGGCGTAGGCTCGATGGGATCGGTGATCGGAGGCCTATTTTACGAGGCAGGTCTGGACCCGGTACTAATCGAGAGAGATACGGACGAGGTCGCCAAGGTGCGGAAAGACGGCCTGTGGTTGGAAGGAGTTTCAGGTGAACGCCTGCTTCACCCGCGAATAGTCTCCGATCCCACGGAAGCAGGACCCCAGGATCTCGTGATGGTGCTGGTGAAGTCCTATGATACAAACGGCGCTGTGGATACTATAGGAACTGTTCTTGCCGAAGAAGGCGTGGTCCTGACTCTCCAAAACGGCGTCGGCAATTACGAAATCCTTAATGAGGCATTTCCGGGCAGGGTATTACTGGGAACCACCACTGTCGGAGCAATGACCCTTGGATCCGGGAGATTTCGTCATACAGGTTTCGGACAAACACACTTCGGCGAGCCTGACGGTTCCATACGCGGCAGGACAAAAGCTGTGGCTGAAATACTGGAAAAACTAAATGCCGGCCCTGTGCACCTGGTAGATAACGCGGTCGGCTGCGTGTGGTCGAAACTGATTATTAACGCGGCTATTAACGCTCCGGGAACCCTGCTACGTGTCCGAAACGGGGATGTGCCATCGAGCCAATCAGGTCGGGACTTGATCCATGATGTGGTGAAGGAATGCATTGAAATAGTGCAGGCGGCCGGTATCAAGTTGATTTTTGAAAATCCGGAGGCTCAGGTGCTGACTGTATGTGAAGGCACCGCCGCAAACGTAAATTCCATGTTACAGGACATTTTTGCAGGCCGCCGTACGGAAATAGATTTTATCAACGGAGCCATAGCTCGCGAAGGAGATCGATTAGGGATTTCAGTGCCGGTAAACAACACCCTGGCGCTCCTTATTAAATCCCTCGAAGCCACAGCTTCGCAAAGGATTCGCCAGGAAGGATAATCCCACTTATCAGTTTGGTTTCAACTCTGAACCGCCCAACCAGTGCAGAATAGTGTTCTTTTGCTCAGCAGGCAGTCCTGGGAGCTTTTTCTTGCAAGAAAATCGCCGCTGGTCCTCCGTTTTCTGAAAGTGATTTCTCTTCCAATAAACTGAATTAATGCAATAATCCGCAAAATAAAAACAGGAGGAGAGCAAACATGAAGATAAATGATGTGAAAAATGTATCAGTTGTGGGCGCCGGGAATATGGGGCACCAGATTGCACTACAGTGTGCTCTGTTCGGTTTTAAGACGGTCGGCACGGACGTGGTTCCGGCCGTGCTCGAAAAAGCCGAGAAATTTTGCGATACCTATCTGGCAGGGCGAGTGGAGAAGGGAAAGTTGACGGAAGACGCGGCGAAAAAAGCCCGCAGTCTTATCTCCTTTACAGACGATCTGAACGAGGCCGTCGAGAATGCCGACGTGGTTATCGAGTCGGTCCAGGAAAGAATCGATCTGAAGCGGAGAGTCTTTGCCGATCTCGACAAGCTCGCTCCGCCGAAAGCCATTCTGACCACGAACAGTTCTTTCATTGTCAGTTCCCGCATCGCGGATGTCACAAATCGTCCCTCCCAGGTCTGCAATCTCCACTTCTTCAATCCGGCACTCATCATGAAGCTCGTCGAAGTGGTGCAAGGGCCCCATGTCTCCGATGAAACTGCGGAATGCATGATGGACTTCTGTCTGAAGATCGACAAGGTGCCCATCCTGGTCAAGAAAGAAATGGACGGTTTCGTCCTGAACCGTATTTTCGCCGCCATCAACAAAGAAGCCATGTGGATGCTTGAAATGGGCGTGGCCACCTATGAGGATATCGACAAAGCGTGTGTCTATGGCGCGGGCCATCCTATGGGCCCCTTCCGCCTGATGGATCTGACGGGAAACGACCTGGCCTATGACATCGGGATAGGTCGGTTCCGTGAATCCGGCAACTTGGCGGACCTTCCGACCCCGAGTCTTGTGCAGAAGGTTAATGAAGGCAAATTCGGTCAGAAGACAGGTGAGGGCTGGTACAGTTACAATAAATAACCGATTTTCATTAAGGTCCATGAATTGAGCACGTTCCGGTTTGCACGATTGAGGCGTGCTTCCGCCGAACTCCGAGCTTTCGGGAACCCCTTTTGCAAAATTAGCGGAGACGATATTGAAAGGGTTTGAGTGAGCATTGGCGGAAAAAGGAGAGTTGGTGTGGCCGGCGCGATTCGAGCTGGAATGGCGCTCGTGTTCCGCATCGGAGTTCCTGAAAGCGCGCGGTGGTGCTTACGTCAAGGTAAGATCGCGGAAACGCGCTCCATGCGATTGCTAGGAGCGCGCTTGTTGATCCTACTACACGATTAGAATAAAGATCCGATGAACGCAAACGGCAGTCCAATGATTTCCGCGGCCGTGGAGAGCAGATCCGATCCGGAAGACTCCTCGTCCGGATACTCCATGTACCCGGCTGGTGCCGCGGCAGGGGCCAACTTTATTGTCACACCGTCTCGTACAACACGATCCGGGTAATTAGTTGGAGCCGCAGCGAGCCCTCGCTGTGCTTCATGAGCTCCCCTGGGCCAAGAGTACTCTTGGCTCATTGGCCTGTATTGTCTGCTCGTGCTTCCTCGGGGATCTGATGGACCGTATGCGGGGTTTGTTGAACATGCCGGCCCACCGACGTCGACAGGACAGGGGCGGTTGTCATAGGCTCCTGCCGGGAAGGACCACCAATTACGGGTTACCGGTCGGACCTTCTGAATCCGTTTGGGGGAAACAGCGTATTGCTCGTATTCCGCAGGCGCCATTTTCTGCACTCTTGGTTCAGGTTTTGGCTTTTCAACTTTCTTTTCTGTTTGCTTTTTCTCGATTGCCTTCTTCTCCATCGCCGGCTTTCTCTTGGGTGTCCGGTCCACCTTCTCCTCAGTTTTGGGTGGCGGTGGAGTTAACACAAGGTCTTTTTCCAGGTCGGCTTCGAGTTCTGAATCATCATCAGCTGCAACCATTCTTCCGCTGGTTGACCTGTCCGACTGCCGGGCTTTGGCAGGAGGCGCCATAGTGCCGGGCCGCCCCTCTCTGTAAGCGACTGCGGGCTTAGGCCGTGCCTGGTTTGAGTTTCTTGCCGCAGCCTGCGCTACGGAAGAGAAATCCGCTTCCAAATCCATATCGGAATCTGATCTGGGATTGGATTTGAATTCGGTCTTCACAATCGAGCCGGGCTGCATAAAGAGCGGAGTCGGCGGCTTGGCAGATGCTGCGGCGGCCAGCCCGTCAAAAGTTCCGGCCCACGCGCATGAAGCTGCCGCAATCGAAATCGCCGCCGCAATGTGGAAAATTGTTCTCATGCCATCGTCTCCTTTCGATAACCATTCCTGGATGGAGGAATATCTTCTTTTGTTTCTGGCGGTGGGTTGCATGAACCCTCCTTCCCGGTGACTGAAACTGGGCATATCATCTAAAAATGTTGTTGTCAATCAGAATGTTATGATAGGTTCTTAAAGTGTTCCATTAAGAATGTACAGATAAGACGAGCTGCTTTATTGCGAGAATACTGACCCCTATTGAGTGTGTGAGACAAACATGAGACACATTTACAGGTGAACACTCATTGAGACGACGTAACTATTCACTTACTGGGGGTGTCATCAGTGCTCCGGAGGGGCTCGGAATGCCTTCTACCCCACCGTGATTGAATGGTTGCGAAGCGACGGCATAAAATCATTGACAAGCCGTAGCGCATTTCTTAGGCTTATAGAATTTACTGCGGTATGATTTAATTATTCATTGCCGCGGACTACGAGTGAAGAGCCTGATTCGGAAGCCTAAAACGTAAACGCGTGCGGCCGAAGGACAGCCAAAAAAAGAATTATCCAGGAGATTTTTAATGGCCGGAAGAGAAAAGAAAACTATTGCGGAAAATGATGCTGATTTCGCCGCTGCGGAATCGGAAGAGAGACTTCCGGCGCCGGTGGAACCGGACGAATCACAATATGTAGTGGCATCGGCCAAATCGATCCCAAGACCCGGAACGTCTTTGGCATCTCCACCAAAAGGTTCCATCGGAAATGCAAAAGTGTCATTGCTGGCTGAAATGGAAGATGTTCCCGTTTTGGAAGAGGTTCAGAAAATCAATAAAGAGAGTTCCGGGGACGCGCGCACTCCGCTGATGACAGTGGTTCATGCTATATTAGCCAAACACGGTGGGACTATGACGTTAGAGGAGTTGGCCGGACAAGTGGGCAAATATTGGAACAGACAGTTTCCTTCAAGCCCCTACAATACTGAAGAATTCATTTATATTATTGTTCGAAATTCCCATAGTGTTCGGGTTAGTGAATAATTGACGAAAGATGGTGTTCCCACCGGTCAGACTCAGTACGCTCCAATTGCTTACGGCTGCTTCGTAGGAATTCGAGCATTTAGAAGTAAATCATTGAAAATATATAGTAAAAAAATATAGCCTGCGATTTCACATGCCTAACCTTTCTTGAACATTCCGCGGCATTTTTCCCCTTGACACACTATATGTTGTGGCGATAAAGATCGCATCCACAAGATGATCCGTTGTTGGCGGGGATCGTCGAGTCATTCAGCGTCCGTTTTCCGGAAGTTTCGAGACAAAGTTCAAGTCATTAGCAGATAAACGAGAGAATATCCTGTAATAGCTCAATAATTGGGGGCGTTCAGTGGTATGGAGTGTTTGAAGGCTGTGGGACGCATAATTATTTCCGCCAAAAATGATGGCCCGCTTTTCAGCCCATCCAAACAGACTGGTAGGGCGAAATTGCAGGGCACCGAAGGGGGATTGCATGGCTAGCGTAACTGAAATCGTTGATTTTCGAAAAGAGGCTCCGCTTCACATGGAAACCACTGACATGGCGTTATTCGTCCGGACTTCGAGCGAAGCGATGGACGGATGGGATCGAACCAGAATTGTGGACGCTCTCTTACGAGAGACGTTTATAGATGAAGGTACGGCTCAAGATATCAGCATCGAAGTGGAAAATATCGTAAAACGAAGCGGAATTACGGTTATAACAGCTCCACTGATCCGTGAGATGGTCAACGCTAAGCTTCTGGAGAGAGGCCTCGAGCGCGAGCGGCGCCTTCATACACGTCTTGGTGTGCCGCTTTATGATGTAGAGCAATTGATAGCGCATCCTAATAAAGAGAATGCAAATGTGCCGCATGGTCCGGAAGCCACGAACCTCACGCTCGCCGAAAACATCAAGAAAGAATATGCCTTACTGAATGTATTCGACCAGAGTGTCGCTGATGCGCACATGCGAGGGGACATTCATCTGCACGATTTGGGGTTCATAGATAGGCCTTACTGTTCAGGCCAATCACTCGAGTACATCAAGAGATTCGGGTTAAATTTGCCAAATTCACTGGCCATGGCCAAGCCAGCCAAACATCCGGAGGTCCTGCTCGCGCACATGGTTAAATTTGCCGCTGCCCTGCAGAGCCACTTTGCAGGCGCTATAGGATGGGACGCTGTGAACCTCTTCTTTGCTCCATACCTGAGAGGATTGCCGGAGAGGGAGGTTCGGCAATTGGCCCAAATATTAATTTTTGAATTCTCTCAGCAGGCTGTGGCTAGAGGCGGGCAGGCGATCTTCACGGACATCAATCTTTATTGGGAAATACCGAAGCACTTCGAGAACGTTCCGGCGATTGGCCCCGGCGGGGTTTTTACAGGAAAGACATACTCCGATTATCTCCCGGAAGCCCAGACTTGTGTCAAAACCCTTTTTGATATTTATATGGAAGGGGATGGGGCAGGGCGCCCATTCTTCTTCCCCAAACCCCTTGTTCATATAACGGAGAAATTCTTCGACACGCCCGGTCATGAAGATTTCTTGCTCCATATCTGTGACATAGCCTCAGAAAAAGGGAACACTTATTTCGTCTTTGATCGGGGCGAAACAGCCAAGATTTCGGAATGTTGCCGCCTCTCTTTCAAACTTGAGAAGAGCGATTTGGACGACGCGGTCCATCCATGGAAAATGCGTTATTCCGCGATGCAGAATGTCACGATTAATCTGCCCCGGATCGCTTATGAAGCAAAAGGAGACGATACAAAGCTTTTCTCCTTGCTGACGGATAAAATAACCTTAGCCGCCAAGGCCCATCTGCAGAAAAAGGCATTCATAGAACGACTGCTTAGTCTCGGAGAATCAGGACCTTTAGCATTGCTCTCAATGGATCGAGACGGTGAGCGGTACCTGCGAATGCACCGGGTGACCTATTTAGTAGGCATGGTGGGGCTCAATGAGCTGGTCCAGTTTCATACGGGCGAGCAGCTGCATGAAAGCGAGGATGCAATCAAATTCGGATTGCAGGTCATAGCGCACATGAATCTTGTGTGCGCTCGTCTGAGCCGAATGCATGACATGCGATTCGTGCTGGAGCAGACTCCGGCCGAAAGCACCGCATATCGGTTCGCAAAACTCGATATGAGGCATTTCCGGGAGACGGAACGCGTGGTGAAAGGGAATTTGAGCCTCGATGAAATTTACTACACCAATTCGACTCTATTTAACGTCGGAGCGGAAATGGACGCGATTGAACGTGTGAAGAGGGAAGGGCTCTTTCATCCATTAATTGAAGCCGGCTCTTTGACACACGTCTGGCTTGGGGAAGCTCGGCCCAGCGCGGAATCGATCGCGAATTTCATTAAGAAGACTTTCCGAATGACTCAAAACGATCAGATAGCATTTTCACCTGAGCTGACCGCGTGCGTGCTTTGTGGACGCACTACCAGAGGTTTGCAAGACGTCTGCCCGTATTGTGGTTCAGATCAGGTCGAACAGATTACGCGGATCACAGGGTATTTCACAAAAGTCGCCAGTTGGAACAAAGGTAAGAGAGGCGAGCTGCGCGACCGATATAGGGCGGGTATGTGTTAGGACGTCATTCAAATCCGTCCGGATATTCTTGGAATTTAGGTTTGTTTTTGTTGCAATTCGAGGAGGTTAGAGATGACATATTTATTTACTAGGCAAGGCTGTTCCGCGTGTGAATCCATAAAAGAAAATGTGGATTTACCAAGTGTGAAGGGATTAACAGTGTTGAATTTGGATGGCGAGAACTCTCAAGCACTCGCTATGCTGGCCTACTACGAGTGCGTAACCTTGGCGGAGAAGCATCTACCCATATTGGTTTCCGATACCCGGGAGGTAATACACGGGCCTCTAAATATAACAAGATACTTGAAAGACCACTCCGGCTGAAAAAAGGCTATTTTACTGGATAGTTACCATTTCTCGTTGAGATCATGACGAGTGAGCGGGAAGCAATCTGCTCTTTGAAGGTAGGGAGATTGCTTCACTGCGCTCGCAATAGCACCGGGTTATCTCTCCTCTGAATGGATCTTTTTTCTTTTATGGCAGAAGTAAACATGAACGATAATTTCAGCATTAAAGGATTTATTTCCACCTCACTGGTCGATTGGCCCGGCAAGCTGTGCTCGATCGTGTTCCTGGGCGGCTGCAATTTTCGTTGTCACGCGTGCCATAATCCAAAGCTGGTCGTGAGCCCCGAAGCGGTTCCCGATTATCCCCTCGAACAGATCTGCGAAAGCTTGGCGAACCGAAACAAGTGGATCGACGGGGTAACGGTCACAGGGGGGGAGCCCACCACTAACAAAAATTTGTCACATCTTCTTGGAATTCTAAAGAAATATGGAGTTAAGATTAAGCTCGACACTAACGGTTCTAATCCACAAATGCTCGAAGATTTGATCTACTCAGGGTTAATTCATGCCGTATCCATGGATATAAAGGCGCCGCTGAACTCAACCGCATATTCCTCGGTTGCCGGCGTGACGGTCAATATGGATCTAATCAAGAGATCCATACGGATTCTCACAAGCTCGTCAATTGAAGTGACATTCCGAACTACCGCAATACCGGGTCATGTTGAGGAGCCTGAACTGGCACAAATCAGGGAAGCACTCGGAGACGTGCACCGATTTATGGTTCAATCGTTCCGGAGCACGGAAACGTTGAACCCATCGTTTTCAAGGATTCGAGAATTTCATCGCCTACGGGTTGACAAGATGCGTGCTCGGTTCGAGACTCCTCCTCCGAACAAAACGCCCATCCGGAACCAGGCTTGCGGCGGATTATCCTAGAACAACCCCCTAAGGTAACTTCTCAGTTAGGAGGGGCGTGGATTTGTCATTGCGAGGAGTGAAACGACGAAGCAATCCCCAAAGCCGAGAGATTGCTTCCCCCGTTTTTCAACGGGGTCGCAATGACATTCTTTGGCCGTTTGTAACTGAAAGGTTGCACCCCGGGCAAAAAAAGAAGCGACAAAATTCGAATTCTGGCGTAAAGTATGTTTCTTTAATTTCAATCGGATTTTGAGGTGAAAGGAGGCAGGATGCTATCTGGTAAGCTTTCAAAGCTATTCATTTTGGGTGTGGTATTGATTATAGGTGCAATTCCTTATTTGGCAGAGGCGGGCTGATGTGGCACTTCACCCTCCTGGGGAGGGTCAGGCAGCTATTCTAATTCAGCATACCAAGGCTCAACATACGGGTGGGCAGGATACGGTTACGGTTATGGATACGACTATGGTTATCCCAACCAATCTACTCGAGTACGTACCAAATCGGCTAAAGCCAAGAATAAGACATCCAGTCCCAAATCAACAGTGAAGTAGGGACCATAATGTTTTTCTGAAAATCCGGGGGTGATTCCGGACTTTTTTGCATTTGCGTCACCCCCATTCCTCCACATAAAAATTAGGCAGTTCCTGAACGCATTTCTGTCGCGCCATTCAAAGCGGCCTCTGAGAGAATCCTCCGAGGTCGTGCGCCGTACACATTGTGCTGTCATGCTCATTTAGGGGAGCCGAACTTCGCGTCTCTTAATATTATGGGTAAGATATAATTCGTGGGGACGCGTTTGTAGTAGAGGCGCCGAGAAACTGTCATTGCGAGCGAAGCGAAGCAATCTCCCAAAGTTTCGGGGGGATTGCCACGGCCTGACGGCCTCGCAATGACAATCGATACCGTGCCACTTCTGGAAGACCCACATGAAACTGTCTCAGAATTCTCCACTAACCCGAAATCGTTCCGCCATATCAATGCAGAGACGGAACCCATCTGAAGGTGCATGCCGTGAAACTAGCGGTACGTAGCAAACAACCACTGTACGGCGCGGGTTTGAAACCCGCCCTTGGTCGGATTCCTGAAGAACGGGCAGGTATGAAACCTGCCCCTACTGCTGCACCGTGCTACGATTTTGGCAGATACGATAATTCTGAAACAGTTTCACATACCTTGCAACTAATCCTGGGAAGGGTTCGCTGCCGCAAACGAGTGTGCTAAATGCAATGTTACAGGGGATGGGCGGGCTATTTTCACGAAACGTCCTCCCGCAAATGTTTGCTACATGCCCCAGCCGCCGGTGACTTCCAGAGCAGCGCCGGTGATGAAGCTGGCGTCATCTGATACCAGAAATGTGATCGCTGCGGCTATTTCCGAGGGGGCTGCCGAGCGGCCTAGCGGCGTTTCCGCGATAAATGCTTCCTTGTATTTGGCGTCCATCATGTCTCTTATGGTTGGAGTGTCTGTAAGCCCCGGCAGGACGGCGTTCACGCGAATCCCTCGTCCGCCCCATTCTCTGGCCAGTGATTTTGTTAGTCCGACCAGGCCGGATTTAGCCGAAGCATAGGCTGATTCCCCTTTCGATCCAACCTTGCCGTAAATTGAGGAAACCAGCACTATTCTGCCGTCTTTCTGATCTAACATAATGGGGCCGCATGCCCGGCAGCAATTAACCGCGCCTATCAGATGAACGCCCAGCACGGAGAGGAAATCCTCAGGGCCGATCTTGAGGAATCCACCCGGTCGATCGAATCCCGCGTTGCTAATGAGTATATCGATTCTGCCGAAATCTGAATGAAACTGCTTCACACACGCGGCGATTCCGGATGCGTCAGCAACATCCGCGACCAATTCAGTGGCCCGACCGCCTCTCTCTCTGATGGTCGAGGCAGTACCGCCGGCGGATTCGGGATTGCGGTCCAGCGCTCCTATGGCAGCGCCTTCTTCGGCGAGTCGGAATGCTGTGGCTTGCCCGATTCCCTGACCCGCTCCGGTCACCAGAGCCACTTTTCCTTCAAACCTCAAATGGAATCGATTCGTCATATTGTTATCCCCAAAAAATCTCTGACTCTCATGATATCGCAGGGTATCATCGAATCCTTATACTTTGATTTAAGGTTTTTTATTCGGGCCAACGATTCCCGAACGCGCTCTTCATGCAGATCGCCATGTTTCACGGCATCTAATATTCTTGAACGGGCTGCCAGCGCCTTCTCAGGATGATTGCAAAAAAGCAGGATATCCGCTCCGGCCTTAAAAGCCATGAACGCGCATTCCTCGGGTGAGTGACCGCGAGCCACCGCTGCCATATCAAGATCGTCGGTTATAACTGCACCTTGATAATTCATGCGCTTCCGAAGTAGCTCATGGATAACGGACTTGGACAATGTCGCGGGATAATATGCGTCAAGATCTCTGTACAACACGTGCGCGGTCATAATCATTTCGACATTTGCGTCCACGGCTCGTGAAAATGGGATCAAATCATTCTTTTCGATAAGTTCCCATGAACGCACGTCTTCCGGCAGGTCGGTATGTGAATCTACTGAAGTCCCGCCATGGCCCGGGAAGTGCTTGCAACAGGGGATTACCCCTGCGGATCGCATAGTCTGAATGACAATTGCCCCTAGCTCGCCGACAATTTCGGGATCCGATCCGTACGATCTATCACCAATCACAGAATTATCGGGATTTATGTTCGTTCCGAGCACGTCCAGCACTGGAGCAAAATCCAGGTTAAATCCGACTAATCTAAGTTGATCTGCGGTTACTCGAGCGAACTGTCGGACAGCCTCTTTCGGATCATGCGAAGACGCAAGCTGAAATGCGGACCCGAATTCAGCAAAAGGTTTCCTCAACCTGCGAACCCTGCCGCCCTCCTGGTCAACGCCGATGAAAATACCTTCCGGATTCCGATCTGTCGCGTGCGCTTGAAGATCATGATTTAAACCGGCTAATTGCTCCGGGTCCTGAATGTTGCGTGCAAACAGGACCACACCGCATGGATTAAGCTCATCGATGAAGTCCCTCACAGCGCTAGTGAAACGCGGGCCTTCGAAACCGATCATGAATAAATTGCCAACGTCCTGTTCGTTCATGGTTTTCTCAAGAGCTGCTCGAATACCACGACCCAATCCATTTAGAAGTAACTATGCAAGCCGGGCAAGTAATTTACGCCAAAATAGGTAAAGAGAACCGCTCCAAATCCAACTACCGATAAGATTGCCGTTTTATCGCCGGACCAGCCTCGGGCCAGACGAGCATGAAGAAAAGCAGAATAGACCAGCCAAGTAATAAGCGACCAGGTTTCTTTAGGATCCCAAGACCAGTAGCTTCCCCAGGCATAGTCGGCCCATGCTGCGCCGGTTATTATGCCGAGACTTAACAGAGGGTACCCCAGGAGAATGGAGCGATAAACAATTTCATCAAGAATTTCTCGCGAGGGAAGACTCTTTCTCAACTGATCACTTCCCTTACTCAGGAGGAGCAAGACCGCTGCCACAAATGAAACCGCAAAACCTGCATAGCCCAAGAAACATGTTATAACGTGCGCCACCAGCCAGTTGGACTGCAATGCCGGGATCAGCGGCTTAATATTGTGATCCTCCAGAAAAGTGTATGCCATTACCAGAAATACTAAAGGAAGCCCAAGCAATACGACAACATCAGCTTTGAATCTGATTCTTATCAAAATAAGAGCGAGGAGAATGCTCCACCCGAAAAAAATTAACGACTCGTACAGATTAGATAAAGGGGCATGCCCAATGCCGATTCGGTACGACTCAACCCACCTCAGTCCAATGGCTGCGGTGTGAACACACCAAAGTGCGATTACGATTGCGAATACCCATCGTCTCGCACGCGATTCAGCGGAACTGAAGACATAGACGAATAAATAAGCGATAGAGCACAGGAAATATCCGACTGTCACATAGGTATTGATATCTGTGCTGACCATATTCATCCCCGATGATCGTGTACTCGATTCAAGCTCGTCATTTCACGGGCGCAACTTTAATATTATTTTGTAAGTGGGCTTCAACTGACTTTTTGACTCTCTCTCGGAATTCTTTTCTCAGTCTCTTGCTACGGCCGGAAATCTCTATCAGGCAACCTGAATCCACTCGTGTTAAACGGACTCCAACATTACGGAAATTGGTAAAAAGGCTCAGGAAGAATCCGGATATCAGTAAAATACAACCGATCCAAACAACCACGCTTCCGGGATCGTACCCTATTTGCAGTCCGGTTGCATATACAGGGACATAGTCCAGGAAACTGAGCTGCAGGTCATCTATTCCTACGGGTTTGGGATCATTCCTAAAGATCTTGATCGTTCTGGACTGTCCGTCAGGTCCTTGCATCTGAATTTCAACGCCCGGGCCCCTTTTCGCGGAGCCAAAGTCAACACTGATCAGCCGAAACTCATACTGAGTCCCTTCCAAACGATTGGGCAAGCCCGGTTGCAAGATTATTTCTGAAGACTGTCCGGATTGGTTCACAACTCCGAGCTTCACGTCTTTGATCCCTGTCAGGCGATAATCGGATTGGTATAGAGAAATCCCCTGAAAGGTCAACGGGTGGTTTACGAGAATCGAATCTTTTAAAACTTCATTGCCGTCCACAAGAAGTCGCACATCGCTTCGATATTCTTTCGGCTCCCCGGTACGATATCGACTAAGTATGAATTTATCGACAGCTATTTCAAAAGGAAGTTGCGCTGCCGCTCCTGTAGGAATCCTGGTAAATCTATTAGTCTTGTCGCCTTCTTTGATATTGACCTTGCCTTTAATTCCATAGACCGAACCGATCAATCCACCGATCAAGATCAGTATTATTGCCGTATGAATAAAAGGGAAGCCCAAAAGCTGAATCCTGTCGTTCACCCACGAAAGACTCACGCCATCTTTTGATTTGACTATGCGAGGAGCGCCGCGCACGACCTGTTTCAATTCTGAAGCGATGATTGTTTGGAGTTCTCTCTGGGGTCTATTGTCGGTAAAGGAAAAACTGAAATTGCTTTTGCCTGAGTCGATTTTCCAATCTGACGGGATGTGCCTTAGCCTCTGCAATAGGCACCCCAAGATATTCAATGATAAAACGAGTAGCAGTATTATGAACCACCAACTGCTGTACAATTTATGTAAATCCAAAATCGTGATGAGCCGAAAGTAAAAAGGGGAGATCGTTTGCTGAAGTTGTTCCAGCGGCATGTCTTGGGGTATTAGAGTGCCCAGCACCGATGCGGCTGCAAGCAGAAAGAGCAACCCGATAGCGGTTCTTACGGATGTGAAAAAGGTAGTAACCTCAGAGGCTATTGAGTTCCGTTGCGAAGACTTGGAATTGATTGTTTCGGTGGTTTGTATCAATAGTTTGTCCGGGGCCTCGGCTTTTCTAAAACAATAACACAAATCGCGAACCGAACGGAACCATCGCACATTCAGCTAAAAGACTATTGCTTCTGGGTCGAGATCTCTTTCTCAATTATTTTCATGATGAGTCTGCGTATCCACGGAAAAGTTAGAATCATAGATTGCATAAAGACCAGATCACCGAAAATGCCCATCAACACAGCGCATGAAACTAGAATTCCAAAATCCACTGCTGCCTGAAAAGGAGTTGCGACCAAGGCGAAGAACCCTAATGCAGTGACTATCGACCATGAGGCCATGGGCTTAGACGCTAGGTTGTATGCCTGAAACACACACTTTTCTACCCCCAGCCCGGGATCAAGCTTTATTTCCCTTTTCAATTGAGCCACGTACTGAATAGTGTTGTCGACCGCCAGACCGATAGCGACCGTCGTCGCAAAAATGGTTGCTCCGTTTAACGAAATACCTGCCCAGCCCATCAACCCGAAAACTGTCGCCAACGGCGGTATATTCGGAATTAAACTTATTAATCCGAACGACGGCGTCCCCATTTGGATCATCATCAGAATTGTGATGAGTACCAGGGCCAAAATCATGGACTGAATCTCAGATCTGATGAGGTCAACAGATTCAGCTGAGACCACCGCCAGTTCGCCTGTGACCGTTGGTTGTGCGACATTTTGCATCACCGAATCGGCTGTGGCCGCGATCTGATCGAGAGTTTCGACAATTGGGGTTGAACTGGAGTTCTTGATTCGAACAGTTATGCGCAAGCGATCGAACGCCGGGTCCAGATACCTCTGGCCGAGACGCTTTCCCTCTGCACTGAGAGACGTGATTGCAAAAAGCTCATTTAACACTGCGGGATTCAACAAAAAATCCTCTTTGTTCCGAGCAGAGCCTCCAACCAGATTGTCTACGTATTCGAGAACCGACAGAAAAGACTCTGTCGATACGACCTCGGGCAACTCTCTCAGACGGGTTTCAAGCTCCCTAACTTGTTTCCATATCTCGGGCTTCTTAAAAGCTTGATCCTTTGCAGCCAGCACCAGCTCCACCGAGTGTACGGGCATTAGATTATCATCAATAAATTTGATAGCTTGGATCTCAGGGCTTGACGGGCTTAGCTGCCGTATGATTTGCGGATCTGTAAGAATCAATCTTGCTCCGGCAAACATTATGGCTGTAATTGCGAACCCTGCAATCGTATATAGTCGATGATGTTTAGAGATAGAGTCTCTCACGTGTTCGAGCGCACCCGATAGCAAGTCCCTGGACGTCGCGCGAAAAGCATACCGGTCCAAAGATTTTGTCCCCAGCAAGAAAGCCGGAGTTAGAATCATTGCCACGCAGTAGGAACTCATGATCGCTAGCGGCATGATCAGCCCGAGCTGAAAAACCATAGGTATTGAATTGACCATGCAAGTGCCGAAACCCACTGCTGTGGTGGCCAAAGAGATAAATAATGGGCGAGCCAGAAATCGAACCGTCTGTCGGACCGCGGCGACCTTATTCTTTTCCCATTGGTAGAATTGGTGGTATCTGGTCACGATGTGAATGACGATTTCGAGGGTGGGAATTAGTGTCAGTCCGAATGCCATGCTCGTAATAGGATTGATGGACATTCTTATGAGGGACATCAGCCCCAAAACCCATAACACGCAAATCCCCAGAATCCCGAGGGCAACAGCGGTGACTCTGACGCTCTTAAATACGTAAACGGTCACCGCCATGCATATAAGCGAGGATAAAATCCCGAAGATATATGCAGTTTGGAAACTGTATTTGGCGACGGCCTGTCTCAGAATTGCGGGTCCAACGATGCGAGCATCCGAGCCCGCGACAAGGTTGCTGTCCACCACGCGAGTTATGTCCGCCAATAACTGGCGGATGGCATCGGAGTCAAATTTCCAGCGTTTGTCGGCACGAACGAGCAGCCCGACAGTTTGCATATTGGGAGAAATCAAAAATTCCATTAAGGGGAGGGCCTTCCGCATTGCCGCCAAATCGGAAGCGCCGGGCAAAGCTAACCGTCCGTCATTAGTCCAAATAACGGGAAACGTCCCGAACTTCTCCCCTCTTTTCTGAAAGAAACGGAGGTTAGTCAGGCTGATGACTTCCGTGACTTTGTCAAATTTTTCCAATTGGTTTGTGATTGATTCCAGGGATTTCAGGATGGACTGATCACTTGCGGGTAATCGGTTCTTGATACCGATGATTATAAATTCTTCGTTGCCGAAGAGCTCGGTGAATTTCTCGTATTCCAAATATGCCGGCACATTGGTGACCAGCATGGAACGCAGGGAGGTATCCGTTTCTAAACCCGGCACGAAACAGGCCAGCACGATGCTGGTAACAACTACAATCCATACCAGCAAACGGCGATAATCTACGAAAACATCAGCCCAGTAGATTTTCGAAGGATTTCCCCTGTCGCCCCTCGTTTGCACTTTGCTCCCTGTACGAATAATTTAGGACCGGAGTAGCCGGTAAAATCCATCAACTGAAATCGGAACCATAGTAGTTCTCAAAAGTGTTGTGCCCATAACCAATAAGGATCCGAGCGTGATGTAGGGTGGTGGGACGGGCTTCCAGCCTGTCTATTCGAAAATGGCGGGCAAGATGCCCGTCGCCACCAAATTGTTTTCTTTTTCGCGATTATTCTTGAGAAACCCTATATAAGGCCCTCTCGCGAACCCCTCCTGGTATAAAAAGATTTGCTAATGTGAATGGATCAAGATCTGGATTGCGCCGTACCTCACACATGGTCGCCAGCAGTGAGTCCCTCAGGAATTTTGTTTCATCTTTGTTGAACATAGCCGACCATCCATCCAAGGTCAACGCAATGTTCGCCCCGAATCTTGGGCTCAGGGTGACGCGGGAGAAAAGCGCTAATTCGCAGAGCTGAAAACAGGGGGAAGCAATCTCCAGCCGTTCAGGTAAGTCGTCTGTTGTGTCCCGGGCAACTATCACCTTCAAATAAGAACCGGCCGTATGTAACGGCCGGTCATATAAAGAACATGCCTAAGAATGAGGATCAGACCAGCTCGAATTTCAGCTCACCCAATTTTTCCAGACTGCAAGCAAGCTTGTCGCCTGCTTTGAGCCAAACCTGCTTCTCCTTGGGATACCCAGCGATAACACCTTCGGGCGTGCCTGTGTATATGATATCACCAGGTTTCATTGTGATGAATTTGGAGACAAAAGCAATTAACTGCCGGCAATTGAAAATAAGATCGTTTGTATTGGAGGATTGTCGCGTCTCGCCATTGACTCGACACTCGATCTTAAGGTTGTCCGGATTGATCTGATCCGCAGTGACCATGTATGGTCCCAAAGGAGCAAAACCGTCCGGAGTTTTGCCGAGCATCCATTGCTTGCCGGGGGCCTCAAGCTGTAAGTCCCTCGACGAAAAATCGTTTCCTGTACAGTACCCTGCAACGTACGACAATGCATCCGCCTCGGAGACGTTCTTCGCTTCTTTGCCCATGACTATAACCAGTTCGACTTCGTAATCGAATTTTGTGGACACAGCGACCGGGAGTTTGATGCTGCCGTTGTGAAAATTTAATGCGTTGTTGTACTTGTTGAAAAGTATGGGTTGAGAAGGGGGCTCCATACCTACTTCCTTGGCGTGTTTCCGATAGTTCAGTCCTATGCAGATAATCTTTTCCGGACGGGGGATAACCGGCCCGTATTTTATTGTGTCCTCCTTGAGAAAGGCTTTTTCCGCGTTTTTGGGCTTGTTGAGGGCAGCACTCACCAGTGCATTTAGGCTGGGGCCGGCTTCTTTCAGCAGCAATTCATCCATACTAGCCGGTGCTTGCATTTTGAGCAGTTTCGCTGCTTCCGGTACGTCGAGAACACCCTTCTCGGTTTTGACGCCGAGCCTGTATTCTCCGTTCCGTTGCATAGTCAATAAGGTCAGCCCACGAGCCATACCACGCGCTTGCGCCTGCGGAGGCTTGGTCTGAGCCTGGGCCACAGTCAAACCGCCGGTCGCAGCGACAGTTGCTAAAAGACCCGCTTTTTTCAGAAAATCCCTTCGATTCTGATCCATATTGGTCCTCCTATTCTTGGGTTTGATAAGAACTCGGGTTTGGCTATTAATGTTGAACCTGTAGCGATTTACGATTGGAACTCAGATCAGAAACTACGTCGCAATATTTGATCTCAATGTGTTTGCAGCCTCTAAGCAAGTTATCGAGGTTAAACGCTAGTATATCGTGGAAAAGGAGGATCTTACATCTTCTTAGGACTATATCTCTCTGGCCGCTCTTGAGTCAACTATCTTCGGGCATGGACCGTATTGTTTTCCGCGGCCTATGATCCGGGTGGTTATCAGGAAAGATTCCGCTTGACCGGTGATGTTGTTGTGATGTACGCTTAAGAATATGAAAAAACAGACCTTTTAGATAACGACAGTACAATCTTTAATGATCTGGCTTTCGTTACGATCACGGACGCAGCCTTGAGTTTCGCGGAAAGAATCGGGATTGCCGGCTGGAGCCGGCAATTGGGAGCCGCAGCGTTCATTCATATTCCGCAACTGTGCAGACAAGCCGCCCTGACTGAGCTGAGAAGATGACGAACCTTCATTCAATCCTTCTGGTAGAAGACAGTCGGTTTCAGGCAAAGCTGATTCAAATGCTTTTGGACGAGAATGGTTATGCCGTCCGCGTGGCCCGAAACGGCCAGGAAGGTCTTGGCGCTGTTGACGAGGAGAGGCCCTCCCTCATTCTGAGCGATATTGTCATGCCTGTTATGGATGGTTTTGAGATGTGTCGAACCATCAAGAGCCAAGACGGGCTGAAGCACATTCCAATTGTCCTGCTCACCACACAATCAAGACCTCAGGATGTGCTCCTAGGGCTGGAGTCGGGTGCTGATAGCTATGTTACCAAACCTTATGATGAAAAGATTCTCCTCTCCACAATTGAGGAGACGATTTCCAGCGCTAGTAGGCTGCTTGGGGACGAATCTGAAGAAGAATGTCTGCTGGCTCTGGATGGGCAATTCCATTCAATAAAGGCCGGCCGTCGCCAGATGGTCAACTTTCTGCTCTCCGCGTACAGGGATTCCTTCCTGCAAAATCAGCGCATGGAAGAGGCGCGCAAGAAACTCGGAATTCTCAATGAGCAACTGGAAAAGCTGGTGTTCGAGCGCACGAAAGCGCTACAAGAGGAAATAACAAAGCGCAGAATCGCACAGGAGAAGCTTCGTCAACTCGCTATAACGGACGGTTTAACGCAGGTATTTAACTACAGGTACTTCATGGAGCTGGGCAGGCGGGAATTTGAGCGTGTGAAGCGGTACCATCGTCAATTATCTTTGATTATAGTGGACATCGATCATTTTAAGAAAACCAATGATACCTATGGTCACGCCGCTGGTGACGGCGCCCTTCGGGCAGTGGCGCAGATCTGCCGAAAAATACTTCGTAGCGTTGACATACTGGCTCGCATCGGAGGTGAGGAATTCGCGGTCCTGCTACCGGAAACCGGGCTGCAACAGGCATGGCTCGTGGCCGAAAGGCTAAGATCTAATGTTTCGCGCGCGGTTATGCGGACCAGACGCGGCGAAATAAGGTTGACCTTGAGTTTGGGAGTGGGGACCGTCGACGAAGAAACCGAAAATTTCGAAGGTTTGCTGAGGTCGGTAGATTCCGCCCTCTATACTGCCAAGCGGAACGGTCGTAACCGGGTCGAAAAGATCGCAAGCGGCCACTCCTGAAACAAGCTCGGTCAACAGGTCCGATAATCATCCCGCCAAAAAAACGATAAACTTCCTTACGAAATAGGAGGCCTCATCCAGATCGGATTGGAGGCAATATAACAACTGCCGGGACCCGGACAAGCACGGCGAATGGTTTCCGCAACTGACCGGAGTTAGCAGCGCGAAGCGTGTGTGTACTCCCCAAAAACTCTCCTGAGTACGTTACATATTTCGCCCAGCGTCGCTTCTTTTCTGACTGCATCCAGTATCGGCGTCATGAGATTGCCATTTCCGCTAGCGGTATTTTCAAGCGTAGACAGAGCCGCGGTAACGGCCGAGGAATCCCTACGACTGCGCAATGCCTCCAGTCTTTTGAGTTGTCGTTCTCTGACCTCAGGATCGACCCGAAGCAGACCGGAAGGTAATTTCTCTTCCGTTTGAAAACGGTTTACCCCAACTATAACTCTGCTGCCGGATTCAACGTCTTTTTGGAAGCGATACGCGGAATCCAGAATCTCTTCCTCAATGAACCCGCACTCAACGGCCCTGACAGCGCCGCCCATATCATCGATTTTCTTTATATAATTAGAAGCTTGCTTCTCAATTTCGCTGGTAAGAGATTCGATGTAGTACGACCCGGCCAACGGGTCTACCGTATCCGCGGCGCCGGTCTCATAGCCTATGATCTGTTGCGTACGGAGAGCTATCTGAACCGACTCTTGGCTCGGGAGCGCCAGCGCTTCATCGCGGGAATTCGTATGAAGAGATTGGGTGCCGCCCAAAACCGCCGATAATGCTTGAAACGCAACCCGGACCACATTGTTGTCGGGTTGTTGAGCCGTTAGAGTGCATCCCGCCGTCTGAGTATGGAACCTGAGCATCATTGCTCGTGGGTTCGTTGCTCCGAAGCGCTCTTTCATAATTCGAGCCCACATGCGGCGAGCGGCCCTGTATTTAGCTATTTCTTCTAGAAAATCTTGATGAGAATTGAAAAAAAAGCTTAGTCGTTCTCCGAAGCTGTTTACATCCAGACCAGTGTCAATGGCGGCCTGAACATAAGCTATTCCATTGGCCAAGGTAAACGCCACTTCCTGGACCGCAGTGGAGCCGGCCTCTCGAATATGATACCCGCTGATACTGATGGTATTCCACTGAGGAAGGCTCTCGTTACAGAATGCGAATATATCGGTGATTATTTTCATAGAGGGAGCTGGTGGAAATATGTATGTGCCCCGAGCAGGATATTCTTTAAGAATGTCATTCTGAATGGTGCCTCGGAGTTTGGAAATATCGCCGCCCTGTTCCTCTGCAACCGCTATATACATCGCTAAAAGCACCGCCGCAGGCGAGTTGATGGTCATAGAAGTACTAACCGCCATTAGATCTATGCCATCAAACAGGAGGCGCATGTCGTCGATACTATCAATCGCCACCCCGACTTTCCCCACCTCGCCGGCCGAAAGCTCGTGATCGGAATCGTA
This sequence comes from Desulfomonilaceae bacterium, assembly GCA_052144015.1. Classification (GTDB taxonomy): domain Bacteria; phylum Desulfobacterota; class Desulfomonilia; order Desulfomonilales; family Desulfomonilaceae; genus DATJPW01. The sequence continues at coordinate 15,359 of JBKQRG010000199.1, read as the reverse complement.
ACCAATCTGAGTGGGTAGATCAAACGCCACTGAGAGCCCGGTTTGTCCCTGCTCAATCAGGTACTTGAAACGTGTATTTGTTTCCTCAGCGCTGCCGAATCCCGCATACTGACGCATAGTCCAGAGCCTACCTCGATACATATTAGGTTGGACCCCGCGAGTAAACGGATAAGATCCGGGAAGTGCCAAATCTGTTTCTAAGTCAAAATCCTCCACGTTCCATGGCCAATAAACACGTTTTACCGGCAATTCGGATACCGTCACGAACTCGGCTCGGCGCTCCGGTTTCTTTTCAACCTGTTTTTCGATCTTTTCATCCCAAGCAAGGGCTTTTTGTTTGAAATCGTCCGGCACGATTCACCTCCGGGAGAGACGTTGGCCAATTAGAAACTTCCAACGGAAGCTGGACAAAGTCACCATATTGTAAGTACAAAATAATCTTCATGACATCTGAGAGGTTCCATCAAATCATTCTAGTAACCCCTCAGTTAGGAGGGGCGTGGATTTGTCATTGCGAGGAGTGAAATCCCGCGTTCCGCGGGAAAGCAATCCCCAAAGCAGCGAGATTGCTTCCCACGTTTTTCAACGGGGTCGCAATGACATTCTTTGGCCGCCTGTAACTGAAAGGTTACTCATTCTATTCGTTTTTCTTTGCTTCTTTATTGCGTTTTTCTCTTTCGATTTTGCAGGAGATTCCCATTCCTTTTACTCCTGTTTCAAAGCAATCACCGCATGACATGCACGAGGATTTGCGAGTGTCCCCTGATTTCCAACGATTAATCAGATGAGGCTCTCGAATGAATGGACGGGACATCGAAATATAGTCTGCCTTGCCGTCCGCAAGGATCTTGTCTATGGTCGAAACCGATCTGATTCCTCCTACTGTAATTATGGGAATTTTAACTGATTGTTTTATTTTCGCCGCAAATTCGGCGAAATACGCCTCATCTTCTTCATTCTTTATTTTACCGCGCACCGGGCCAAAGTTGCTGGGGGATGCTGCATTACCGCCGCTCACTTCTATCGCGTCAATTCCGTCATCGGCAAGACGGCGCGCAATCTCGACTGAGTCTGACGGGACGAAGCCGCCTTCTACGAAATCATGAGCGGTCAGCTTGATCATTAACGGAAAGTCATTGCCGACGGCGCCTCGAGCAGCTTCGATCAGTTCACCCAAGAATCGGTAACGCTTCTTGAGGTCCCCTCCATAGGCATCATTCCGCTGATTCCAGATCGGCGAAAGAAACTGATTGATTCCGTACCCGTGAGCGCCGTGCAATTGCACTCCATCAAATCCAGCCCGTAGTGACCTGGCTGCGGCTGCCGCATATGCATCTATAAGCTTCAATATTTGCTGTTTACTCAGCTCATGTGGAACTTGTCCTGTCTGAGGATCTGGAATCGCGGATGGGGCCCAAACTTCCTCATCCTTCAAAAACAGCTTGGGATTGGCGCGAGCACCTGCATGCACGATTTGGGGGACGACCTTACCTCCTTGTTCGTGAACGGCCTGCGCAATCTTTGACAAACCTTCGGTCTGTTCGTCCTCGTAGTTACCGATCATGTACGGAAGTTGTATGCCATTGGGCAAGACATACTGGTAACCCGTTATTATAAGGCCTATGCCGCCGGCTCCCAAACGTTGATAAAAATCGATCGCGGCGTCAGTAACGTAGCCTCGACTATCGCCTAGGCCGCTCCAGGTCGCTGATCTGATAGATCTGTTCAGAAGATCCAAAGCACCGATAGATGTTTTTTCGAATAGTTTCGCCACGGAGCTAATCCGTTTCGGATGCTAAGTGTGTGGATTCCCACATAAAAGGCGGAATCGGGCATCAGCGGGTTTTTCGCCCTCTGACAACTCTGATTGTGGAGGGAGGTATTGTGAAGCCCCGGAAAAGTTAATTAAACAATGCCGAAAGCGTTCGGGCGCGTTTGACGCCATAGCCTGAAAAATAATCCAATGAAGAACCGGCCTATTGATCCAGAGCAAAATCACCCTTGCAGGGACTTCGTCCGGTCGGCCGTAATTAACATTTTCGGTAGCCGCTCGGATGACGGAACCGTGGTATTCATGGTCTAATAAGCTAAAAGTCGTTTTCCGCCCCATCCCAGGGCCTCGACGTATCTCCAGAGATCTGACGATTCGACAAATCTCCCTATTGCTACTCGATAACCACTACAACATCGCCCACTTGATAAGACTCGCCGACTTTCACCTTTACCTCTTTAACCGTCCCGCCGGATGGGGCAACAATAGGCAATTCCATTTTCATGGCTTCGATGACGATCATCTCGTCGTCTTCCTCGACGCTCTGGCCCACTTCCACGTTAACAGCTATTACCTTTCCGTTCATGGGCATGGTTACGTCCGCCATCTCAATAACCTCCTCGCACTTCAAATGCATTCCGCAGCAGCTCAGAAAGCTTTATGTGTACTTGCGGTAACAAAACGTAAGAAAAAAGCAGGTCAAACAAAAATAAGTGTGACCAACCTGTAACTCAAAGATTGGCCTTTTAGATTGTTCTACAGAAGTGAAAATAGATTGGCAACCAATAAATGCATGTGTTGGATTCAGGGTATTAATGGTTCTTCCCCATAGGCTGTACTAATTCCATTAATATTCCATGGGTTGCCTTAGGATGCATAAAGGCTACGCTCATTCCGTGAGCGCCGGCTCGCGGTTTTTCGTCAATAAGTTTGACGCCTTTCTCTCTTAGTTCGGCGACGGCTTGCTCTATATCATCCACTTCAAAAGCTATGTGATGAATACCTTCGCCGTTATTTTCCAGGAACTTCTTGACCCCGGACGAGCCGGAAACATCCTGCAACAATTCTAGTGAGCTGTCACCCACAGAAATGAAACCGATTTTCATTCCTTGATAGTCTTCAGTATGAACAAGATCAAGCGGCAATGCTCCCGTAAACAACTCAAGCGCAGCATCCAGGTTCCTCACCACTATTCCGAGATGGGCTATCCTCTTAATTTTCATGCAAGCCTCTTATGGGAAACAGCCAGCGCGTCATGGTATTCTTGCAATTACCAATGGTGTCAGCGCTCCAAAAGGTAAAAATGTCTAGTCGCTACTGGATGAACTGCCGGAGTTCTTATCCTTTTTTGCGTAATCCGTCACATACCAACCGGTTCCTTTGAGGACAAATGTCGAATGAGAAATCAATCGGTGCGAATGACCACCACAGCAAGGGCATTTATCAATAGGGGCATCGGAAAACTTCTGCATTTCTTCAAATTCATTCCCGCATGCATCACAATGATACTCGTAAATAGGCATAAGCCTCCTCCGTTTATTATCCCGCTAATTTGCTTTTTCCAGCATATCTTTGCTGTCAGCGTATAAGGCCAAAAGTTGATCCGTGTTAGTTACTCCGGACAATATTTCTCCGGTAATTGACTGAACCAGGCTCTCCTCTGTTTGCCTGGCCTGGGTATCCGCAAAAAAATCCACATTGAACTTTTTGAACCGGACTACATGAATCAATTCATGGGTCAACACAAATAGACTCATTGTCCATAGATCATGGTGCGATTGGCGCAACAGTGCCCTTAAAATATTTGGATCCTGTAGCACAATGCCGTACTTTTCTGCCGGTGCATGCCATTTCTGTTTCTGTTGTCCTGTACGAGCCTTGAATTTAACAACATTGGCAAAAACATCAGGTTCGTAAAGGCCCTGGCTTACCTGCTTCAAAGTAAAAATTTTATAAGGCTCAATTCTCCAATGGTCTTTCCCGAGACTGAAATGCTTCTCCGTCAGCCGTTCGGCTAAAGACGCCGCTCGGCAGATGGTCATCAAATCGGAGTCTGTGAAAAGTCCATCAGCTCCCATACAAACCGCCTATTTGTTCCGGTGTCGCTGCTTTGCTCTGAGTTTCTTATACTTGTGCTTGCGCATCTTTTTGCGACGCTTTTTGACTACACTCCCCATTCACACCTCGCCGGGATTCATAAAGTCTGTACAGTTAGCAGTTTTCAGCAGCGCTGTCAATTGTCTCTTTGCTAGAGCGGGAGCGGAACATCCAGAGCATAATGCCCACAAACAGTGCATTTTCACTAACTTCTAATTTAAATCATGATTTCTACATGTCAAGTTTATTAGAACAAATACGTTCAGGCACAAGCTGGATGTGATGGTCCACTTGAACCGAATCATCAACGATCTCTCATCCCTGTTTTCAGAGTTTCTCTGCATTCTTACGTGCAAACGCATCAGCAACGTTCTTGACATTCATAGTAAAGTTAAATATAAATTGTCCTAGTCTTTTTTAATGTAAAACCTCGGGGAATAAAATGCGAATTACCACAACCAGCAGATATGGGGTCAGAGCCTTGTTTGATGTTGCTTATCATGGGGGCGGGCAGCCTACGCAAATTAAAGACATATCCAGGAGGCAAAAGATTTCTCAGCGCTATCTTGAGCAAATTTTTAACAAATTGCTGAGGGCTGGGCTCTTAAAGAGCAGGCGAGGCCCTCGTGGAGGGTACATGCTGTCTCGCGATCCTGCTGAAATTTCTGTTCGGGACGTTATCACAGCTGCTCAAGGCCCCATTGTCCCAGTCAAATGCCTTTCGAAGGATCTATCGAATAGAAAGTTCTGTGATATTTACGAGAATTGCATCACCAGGAGTGTTTGGAAGCAGACCCAAGATTTGCTAATCGATTATTATGGGTCAGTATCGATTGCAGATTTGTGCGCATTGGCACGTAAACAAGGGGTTTCAAGGGATTTGGACAGCAAATACATGTATTTTATTTAGAGATAAGAAATTATCCGGATTCGAAAACTTGGCTTCATTCGGTAACCCGTTGCAATCATGTGATATTTTGTTTTGACGCCTGTTCGGGTGGTTAGTTTGAGCAGCAAGTTTGGTTCAGCGGTATGGAGACAGAACGGATTTATGATTCAACCGCAATTTCAAATTGATGGACCCTCATGCCGTGATCGGATTCAGTTCGCCCCGCCTGCATTCGAAATATGCATATAAAAATAAATGTCGGAGCCATGTTGAACTCTTGTATACTTGTCGTGTCAGAATGAATCCAGAACTTTGCCACCATGAAGGGGATTCGTTTTAAGTTAGGCCGGTCCGGGAGAAAAGGGCATGAGAAAGACTCTGTTCAAATCTTTATTTGTTACATTTCTTGTCATGATATCGCTCATTGGCAACACGATGCCAAGTGTGCTTCCAAACACCTCCGCTATGACGACAAATCCCTGTCACTCCGGGCTACCATATTCTGATAAGTCATCAGCTGACACAGGCTTTGGGATTCTGAATAGTTTAAGTAGAAGCATTGTTACCGCCGAAGCACAAGTTAAAACACCAGACTCCTCGCGATCAGGGTCAAATGCCGCAAAAGGTGGCGCCGGTCAATCCTGGCAAAGCGAAGAGCTCAATATTTTGGGTGTTGGAATGGGCATAGGCGATGTAGATGGAGATGGCCAGAATGAAATTATTATTGCTGATCCGAGCAATGTTCAGGTCTATCGGCTAGCCGAAAATAAGCTGGCAAAATTGGCCGAATATTCCGCTGGTACCCTGGAGATCAAAGCGGTGGATGTGGCTAAAATGAGAGAACATGGCCCCGCCAGGATCTACGTGACTGCACAAAATCGAGGAACCATAGCTTCTTTTGTGCTGGAATACAGGAACGGCAAGTTAATCCCGGTTATCACAGATTTCCCATATTATTTGCGTGTTATAAACTATCCTACACGTGGCTCATTCCTACTCGGACAACAAAAGGGCCAGAGGAGGGCTTTTGAAGGGCCGGTTTATCGTTTAACGGACAAAGGAAACGAATTGGTCGTTCAGGAACGATTCGGTATACCTTTGAAAATACCGATTTTCGGATTCGCAATTGCCGATTTGGAAGGAAAACACAAGCCACTTATAGTCTCCTACGACAAAAATGATCATATCAGGGTCTATACCCCGGATGGAAAGAGGCTATTTGTTTCTACAGAGTATTATGGCGGTTCTGATGTGATCCTCCGAATGCATGGTCCGGAGGAAAGAACGAGAGTCTCTGCGTTTGATAACCCGGATGCGAACGCAGAAGACTTTTACAGACCACGCGTGCTGTCCACTGATTTTCGCGACGGTTCCGGGCAGCAAGTTCTTGTTTCGACTCATAGTTCAAAAACGTTAAGGATGCTCAGCCGCACCAAAATGCTCGAAGAAGGACAAGTGCTCGCTCTCGCGTGGAATGGAGACGTTCTGGAAGAAAGGTGGCGGACACCCAAGATTGCCGGAATGATAATTGACTTTACTCTGGACACATGGCCGGGCATGCGCCGAAGCTTAATCGTGCTGGAGAGAAAGAAGACGGATTGGCTTGCGTTCCTCAGGTCAAGAACTCAATTAAGAGTTTATGATTTGGAATCTCTGAGCGCTGGGACAGCAGGAGCAATTGGAAGGAGCCGTTCAGAAGACTGAATGTTGGATTCATCTCTTATCAGGAAATTATCCTTGACACGTTGCGAAGGCCCGATAATAATCGTCACTAATTGGGCCGTAGAACTTATGAAACATTTTAGACATTTGGTAAGCGCGGTTCGTAGCTATGCCCCCCATTTATGATATTTACGAAAGAAAGAATTATCGAAACCGGATTCTCTTGGCTCATGCTGTGACCTTCGAGCTTGAAGTCAGAGAAACTAAGCTCCACATTCAGGCCGAAAGCGATTTGAGCGCCAAAGCTAAGGATGCGATTTTTCGCTATCGATATCAAATTGAGGAATACCTTCGGCAACACCCTGCTTTTCGAGAAAGTGCCGGTCCAATACAAGTATATGCCTCTGCTCCGGAAATTGTTCGATACAGCGACCTTTCAAGTCACAATACCGGTGTTGCCGCCATGACCTGTATGAGCGGAGCCATCGCAGATTTCGTCGGTCGGGATTTAGGCCAGGACTCGTCGAGACTGATCGTCGCAAGCGGTGGAGATGCCTTCATTCATTGCTCGCTGCCTCTCGATGTTTATCTGTATGCACAAGGATCTCCTATGCACGAACGGCTCATTCTTTCTTTGCCGGTCATGAATAACCCATTCGGTCTTTCGACGTATGTACCGGGCCATGGTGTTCACGCGGTTACTGTGGTGTCGAGATCCGCGTGTTGGGCTGCCTCCTATGCGAGAGATATTGGCGATCGCCTAATTCGGGGCGAACGTCTCAGAGCTGTTCTGGACCGAGCGGGAAGATACGTTGATGTGGGTGGGTTGGTCATAATTGCCGGAGAAAGTATAGTCACTGGTGGCGATCTGGTATTGCGTTGCGCCAATGGAGACTCGGCTGCCTGAAAAAGATAATTTATTATGAGAATCGGCGTTCTTTCCGATACCCATTTAGTATCACCGAATGTTCGGCTGGAATATATCCTTGAAGAGTTATTGGGCTCTGACGACATGCTTCTGCATGCGGGGGACATCGTATCCGGAAGAGTATTGGATCGGCTTGAGGAGAAGGGCGTCCTGGCTGTGTGCGGCAATATGGATGATCCCGAAGTGGCGGGGGCTCTTCCTCAGAAAAGGATAATTCCGGTAGCTGGAGTGCGCATCGCCTTAATTCACGGCTGGGGAGGAAAACGAGGGCTTGAAGAAAGGCTGATGATGAGGCTGAAACCAGAGAACCCGGATATTATTATTTATGGTCATTCTCATGTTCCCTATTGGGGCGAGCTTCACGGGACAATGATGTTCAATCCCGGAGCAGCCAACACTCCGTACGGAGACGGTGGGACCGTTGGTCGACTTGAGATCGTTGATGGAAAAGTGGAAGCCTCTTTCTTGCCTATCGACGAGAAAAACAAGTAATAGGACCGTAGGCTCCGGCTTGGCTCCGGACAAGATATTATTTTATCAAGGCAATTATGGACAGAATTTGGGCTCCCTGGCGCATAGATTATATTGTGGGCGGCGAGAGAGAATCCGGTTGCATTTTCTGTTCCAAACCCGCCTCAGACGAGGATGATAAAAATTTGATCGTTCATAAGGCGCGGGGGGCATTCACAATGATGAATAAATTCCCCTATAATAATGGACACGTTCTTGTCGCCCCTTACAAGCATGCTTCAGATATATGTGAGCTCCAGAGTGAGGAGCTCAGACTGTTAATGGAAGAGGTGTGTCGCGCGATGGGCGTGATCCGTAATGTAATGCACGCCGAAGGGTTTAACATAGGGATAAATATCGGAGCAGTGGCTGGGGCCGGTTTTGAGGAGCATGTTCATTACCACATTGTACCGCGTTGGAACGGTGATACTAACATTATGCCGGTTTTGGCAGACGTAAAGATCATTCCTGAACATCTTCTAAGTACCTGCCGGAAGCTCAGGGATGAGTTTATGATTTTATATCCGGAGTCAACGAACGAGGTGGAGGAATGAGGTTCGTAAAAAGGCTCATTGAATTAGCCTTCATAATACTAATCATTTCACTATTTATGAAGAATAAGGATCTTGAGTTTCAAATTACTTACTTTGGGCTTTCAGAGCCGGTAAGAATGGCGTTTTGGGAACTGGTGACACTTTGCGTCTCGATAGGAATTATTATTGCTGCTCTGGGAGATTTCGTTACGCAACTGAAATGGAGAAACGCGAGGCGCAGGATGATCAAGGCCGAACAGGAGCATCAGGCTGAAGTGGGTCGACTGTCCGCCATAGTCAAAGGCTTGGAAGCCGAAAACGCGCGTTTGAGTAAAGACTTGGAACAAAAGCACAGTGAGAATACATCCTCGCAAAGCACGGAATCTTATTCGGATCTTGGTGGTCCCGCCGGCTCCCAATCTGAATTCTAGAGCTGCATCCGTATATAGGTAAAAGATTGTAGCGTATTCCGCGGGGTTAGTAGGCCGCGGCCAGACATTTTTTGGACACCAAGAAACCATGGAAATCATTCGCGTTCGGGAAAAGATCTATCACAAGCTCAAGGCACCTTCAGTTGCAATAGGGAATTTCGACGGCGTGCATTTGGGACATCAGGAGATACTCCGGCAAACAGTGGAGTCCGCGAGACCGAAAGGCCGAGACGCTGTAGTCTACACGTTTGATCCTCATCCTCGTCTGGTGTTGAAGAAAGTTCCGGAGATCCCCAGGATAAGCACTCCCCGTGAACGGGCAGATATTCTCGAGTTCTTGGGGCTAGACATACTCATCCTCGCTGAGTTCACTCCGGAGTTTGCACAGCTATCGCCTGAGGAGTTCGTGCAAAATATACTAGTTGAGGAACTCGGCACGAGAGATCTGTTTGTCGGGCAAGATTATCGTTTCGGTAAAGATCGGGCGGGAAACATTGATACATTGAAAAAACTGGCGCCTGAAATGAATTTCAGGGTTCACATTGTTAAACCGGTTAAAGTCGGGGATGTCTTAGTGTCCTCGAGCAAAATCAGGGAAGAATTAGCACGCGGAGAGATCCGAAAAGCCAACGAGCTGCTGGGCCGGGAATTCAATATCGAAGGCAGAGTAATTCACGGACATCACAGAGGCAAGGGCCTCGGAATTCCTACAGCGAATATCAAACCTGAAATCAAACTCCATCCCCCCATAGGCGTGTATGCAGTCTATACTAGGGTAGGGGAATCATTCTACAAGGGAGTCATGAATATAGGGTTGAATCCAACTTTTCGAGATAGACGAGTGTCGTACGAGGTTCACATCCTCGATTTCGACCAGGAAATATATGGTGAAATAATAAAGATTTATATGGTTGAACGGCTGCGACCAGAAATAACATTTAATGGAATCGAAGAATTGAAGGCCCAAATTGTGAAAGACATTGAAGATAGCAAAAAGATTCTGGTTGGTGCGCCTAAAATGCCTTAGGTTTGATTAATTTAAGTTTTTCAACAGGTATATAGATGACTGAAAACTCGGGAAAAGCCGATTTCTTTCAACTGCCTGAAGATCTCTTGGATAAAGTCCAGGAAATATCTGCCCGTCTTGGGGAATCCACTCGCAGCATAGTCATCGCTGCTGTTGATCATTTTACCCGTATCCCGGAGGAACAACGCAAAGCATCTCTGAGGGCTACATCAATAAGAAGAAAAGGTTGGTAATCAGGATTAGCTGAGAGGGCATCGATGTTTTATTGCCACTGCTGCCCATTTTGGCATTCGTACGTATATCTGGAGTAGATCAGGCATTCATTGTACAATTCCCTTTTGCTGCGAAACAAGTCCGACCCGATGTATCCGCCACGCTTCAGGTACTCTCGGAGCACATCATAACTGGGCAATGCGTAGATCCCGTAATAATTCCGCCAATCGGAAGGCAGGCCGGGCTGGTTTAAGCCGTAGTGATAAGGGCCGTATTTGGAATTGAATGTATCTTGGACGAGCAGCAATGATCCAGGATCCGGAACTATGCTTCCGGTTCTATTTTGAATGATCCCATTTACTTCTGCTGACATACCTGGTTCTTGGATGAAACTGGAGTTGACATAAAATCCTAAAGCTACTCCTGCAATTAAGCCGATTGACAATATAATCGATTTGTATTTCATACTATTCCTCCCGCCGTTAAGGCGGCACTTGCATTTACTTGCCAATTTATAAATAGAGTGGTCACGAGAAATCTCACTGTCAATGCAAGCAGTGTTTATCAAATCGACTGTTTCAGTGAGATTAAGGAATGAGGTGGTAATTGCACAGCCGTCTGAACACGAAGCACGTGTCAGGATTCACGAAACTGGCGCAAAATTTGCGGTCCCGCGTTCGCGGCATAATGTGGGATAGGGCGGGTTCAAACCCGCCCGTAGTCGGAAAATTTGAAGCTCGTTTCAAAACTTCTTAACGGCCGTCTTCTACCAATCTCCTAATTATTTCATAGTTTCCTTGGCCGCGGTCAACGTGTTCATCATAAGCATTGCTATCGTCATCGGGCCTACGCCGCCAGGAACCGGGGTAATGGCAGCTGCTTTCTCTTTCACTTCGTCGAAAGCAACGTCTCCAACCAGTTTAAATCCTTTCTCGGTACCCGGAGCATCCACCCTGTTGATTCCGACGTCTATTACGACTACTCCGTCTTTGACCATGTCACCCTTGAGAAACTCAGGTTTGCCGATTGCAGCGATAATTATATCCGCTGCTCTGCACTTTTCTTTAAGATTCTTGGTTTTGGTGTGCAACATGGTGACCGTGGCATTCATGTTGCGTTGGTCGAGCATGTTAGAGAGGGGTCGACCGACAATGTTGCTCCGACCCAGAATCACTACATCAGCGCCTGAGGTTTCGAATCCGCCTCGCTTGATCAATTCAATTACCCCGGCGGGTGTGCAAGGAAGGAAACGGACTTCTCCGATACTAATTAATCCCACGTTGAACGGATGGAAACAATCAACATCTTTTTCGGGGAGAATTGAACGAAGGATCTTGGTTTCCGGAATATGCTTTGGAAGCGGGAGCTGACAGAGTATTCCGTGGACGGATTTGTCGCTGTTATAGTTGCCGATCACCTCGAGAAGCTGTTCGGTAGTAGTCTCAGCCGGTAGTCTCGACTCCAGCGACTTGATTCCGATGTACTCACAAGCTTTCTTCTTGTTACTTACGTACACCCTTGACGCAGGGTCCTCCCCCACGAGAATAACCGCCAAGCACGGCTCGATTCCCTGGGCTTTTAGCTTCGGGACCTCGGCTTTCAGCTCGTCCTTGATTTGCTGAGACACTTCGTTACCACTGATGATTTTCGCCGACATACCATTCTCCTTTGAATTTAATAATAAGATCCGAGATGAATCTCCAAGCCGAATTCCGGCTCTCGATCTTTTTCAGATAATCACCCGTTGTGGGATTAAGCTATAACTAAACTGGTGTTCTCCGCTCTGGGTCCGTCATAACAAGCCGGCCGGCATTTTGCCGACGTTTTATGCAGCATCAGATTCCAAAGCTCCTGCAATTTTCTCAATGGCCTGGAATATAACCGGATTTTCCAATGATGGCGGCCGGCTTTCCAGGTCGGCTGCCGCGATCTCCTCCGAAAATGGGATAATTCCTATAAGAGGAATCCCGTCCAGGTTGTTTTGAAGGAATTCTTCCTCCCTGGCGTTACGCACCTTACTACCCACTGCGGCGACTCTGTGAAGACCTATATCTTGAGTCAGCTGTCGAACTTTTGCCGCGGTTTCGATACTGCGCCGACCAGGTTCGACGACCACCACGAGTCTATCCACGCCTTGCGCGGTTCCTCGACCCAGGTGCTCGATACCGGCTTCCATGTCCATAATTACCCGGTCCTTTTGATAGAGCACGAGATGATTTATCAATGCCTTGAGGAGTGTGCTTTCAGGACAGATACAGCCGCCGCCGCCTTTCTTTATCGTGCCCATAACCAGAAGTCGGATGCCGTCCTTTTCTCTACCCAACGCTTCAGGAAGATCATCCACTCGAGGATTTAATTTGAAAAAGCCGCCGACAGTTCCGGGTTTGGCTCCAGTCCGTTCAAAAATGAGATCCTCCATTTTGGAAACAGGGACTAAACCTTCTGTATCAATGCCTATTGCCGAACCCAAATTAGCGTCGGGATCTGCATCTACGGCAAGCACTCTGTATCCTTGCGTAGCCCAGTAGCGAGCCAGCAGACTGCTGAGTGTTGTTTTGCCGACTCCGCCTTTTCCTGAAATAGCTATCTTCATGACTCACCAGATCAGCAAGATTCGATTGTATATTTAATCATCCCTGGGTAGATCTGAAATCCGCTTAGGAATTTTATTCCCGAGAAGCCTTGACTAATTCCAGTACCGCCATCTGTCCTGCAACAGCCATGTCTTCAGCGTTGAAGAATTTATCGGCGGTTTCGTCAAACAGTACGCTGGCTTCCGGGGGGAATTCCTCGTCTCCCTTCCATAGTACGCAGGTAATTGGCAAACAAGGAAAATAAGCCAGCTCCACTGCAGCGTCGCCAGTTTCAACAATCTTGCCCTTCAGTTTCTCGCCGGCCCTGACCATCGACGAAGGATTATTTCCAGAGACATCGATCAAAGTATCGCGGGTCCTCCGGTTAAATGCAGGTTCGTAGAAATGGCCTTCTTTGAATTCTCGGAAATGTTTCAACTTTCCCGTTGGTTGAACACCAGGGGCATTGTTCAAATAATGAATAGCAAGAATGGCGAGCCACATCTGCACTTCTTCTCCGGTCTCAACAATCGAGAACCGCTGAGCGTCCACATCTAAGCATATTGACCTATTCAAATGAGGAACAATGATCAATTTGCCCTGAAAAATCGCGCAAGCTTTTTCAGCGACACTGCCTGGATCTTTTTGATTGAAAATCTCCAGAGCTATTCTTAGAGCCTGTTCGTAATTGTCCTGTCTTGGGAAGTCGGGATGGGACAAATCTTTGATGTTCAACATGAGTAATTATCGAGTATGAGCAGTGGGCGATATTGTCCTCTGTTTAACCTTCGAACAGGATGTTTCGAACCCCAGTACAATAATATTAAATCGTAAGACGACGGATAAACAGTACATGATCTACTGCTTTCAGAGCCTCTACAGTCTTGTCATCCGCCCTCGAATCAGTATTCAGAAAAAGGAGGGCAGCGCCCCCTTGTTCCTGTCTTGCAAATTGAAAATGAGAAACATTGATTCCCATGTCACCCAGAATCGTGCCAACCTTTCCGATAATCCCCGGCTTATCCACCACGTCAATAAGGAGCAGGTCACCTGAAAGATCGAATTCGCCACGATGAGGCCCATAACGGCACATCCGAGGTTCAGTCTTGCCGAACAAAGTGCCCTCGACCACATGTTCATGTTCAGCGGTAACCTTGTAGCGCAGAAGCGAAGTAAATGCTTCTGCTTTGCTCACCTTAGTTTCGGAGATCACGATCCCTCTTTCCTTAGCCACCATGGGAGCGTTTACTTGATTGACTTCCTCCCTCATCACAGGCGTGAGAAATCCGGTAAGGAACGATGTGGTAATCGGGCTGAGAGCCATTTCGCTTATTTCACCCGAATATTGCGCTTCCACTGCTTTGACGCCGGTCTGGACTATCTGTCCCAAAAAAAATCCCAATCTTTGAGACAGGTCCAGGAACGGTTTTAAAGTTACAAGAGCCTCTCCGGATACAGCCGGCGCATTCACCGCATTGCGAATAGTTCCATCCACAAGATAATCCCGAATCTGATTAGCTACGGCGATGGCCACATTCTCTTGGGCTTCTTGAGTGGATGCGCCCAAATGAGGGGTGCATATAACTTTGTCGAGACCGATCAACCTCGTTTGCCCGGGGGGTTCCTGAATATACACGTCCACTGCAGCGCCCGCCACTTTGCCCGATTCAATTGCGTCTGCCAGGTCCTCCTCATTTACTACAGGTCCTCTGGAACAATTAATTATCCGAACACCCTGCCGCATTCTGGCAATATTATTGGCATTTATTAAACCCTTGGTTTCTTCCGTCAGAGGCACGTGGCAAGTTATTATATCCGACTCTTTAAATACTTCATCCATTGTTGAAAGTCTTATGCCAAGTTGATTCGCCTGCTCAAGGGACAGGTATGGATCATAGGCTATGACTTTCATTCCCAGTCCTTTTGCTCGATCGGCAACTACCGAACCGATTTTTCCAAGTCCGATTATGCCCAGGGTCTTGTTAAAGATTTCAGTCCCGGAGAACTTCTTCTTTTCCCATTTACCTGATTTCATGGAGGTATTGGCTTGAGGAATATTTCTAACCATTGACATCATAAGGGAAATAGCGTGTTCGGCTGTGGTAACTGTATTGCCACCCGGTGTGTTCATTACCACGATGCCCCTTTTGGACGCAGCCGGAATGTCGACGTTATCGAGCCCTGTCCCTGCTCTCCCAATGACTTTTAAATTATCCGCGGCTGCTATTATGTCTGCGGTGACCTTGGTGGCTCCACGAATAGCCAGACCGTGATACTGTCCGATAATTTGCTTTAATTCTTCGGGGCTGAGGCCAACGTTGACATCCACTTCAAGAGCGTCTGATTCCTGGAAGATTTTCAGACCCAATTCGGACAGATTATCGGATATAAGGACCCTCACAGTCCATTCCTCCTTTGATTCTTGTGCGTGTTGAGAAGATTCGGTCCGACCGGAATGCTCGTGAAAATAATGCCCTACTTTTATCAGTCAAAGTCCCTCGTGTCAAGCTGGCACATACTTTATCAGCATCCCTTCAGTTACGCGGGGCCGTGGGTTGTCATTGCGAACGGAGCGAAGCAATCTCGCTGCTTTGGGGATTGCTTCGTCGTTTCACTCCTCGCAATGTCAACCCACGGCCCCGCGTAACTGAAGGGATGCTGATAAAGTATGTGCCAGCTTGACACGAGGGACTTTGACTGATATAAGTAGGGCATTTTTTTCACG
>JBKQRG010000198.1:0-5005 GCA_052144015.1 Desulfomonilaceae bacterium | reverse complement strand
TCAATTTCCGGCGAAAACCGGTATTCTTTCTCTGCAAACGACTTTATCTTTTCTTTCTGATCGTGTGGGGAATACAAACCTGACCAGGCATCTTTTTCAAGAGTCATGCCGGATTTGAGATCCATCGTGAAGACAGCGATAGAGGAGCTTTTACACGCCGCCTCTACATTCTCCCCCGTTTGAAAGATGAGAAGGTCGCTCTGAATTAATCTGGTGAAGCCTAGCAGGGTCAACGTGGAACGGTTTGGGATGGCAACCGGCGAGACGTGAATGTGAGTTCCAGACGAGCTGTCAGCGGCTGAGAGAATTTCCGCGCGGTGCAGGCCTCTGTTAGGACAAAAATGGGATGCGTCCGTTATTCGCGTAGTAAACTATTCGGGCGGCTAACGTCATGGTTAACTCGCGGATCAATGCAAGTTCGGCCCCAAGCAGCTGTCAGGCATGACCGTTTTTCTTCTTGAGTAATTTATCAGCATGTTCGGAATAGAGCATCCTTACGCAATCAGGGCATATGGAATGGGTAAACTTCGCAAGCGAATTTGCGCTGATGTATTCTTCCGATGCTTTCCAATCAAGATCTTGTCTAATTTTTTTGCAATTCGCACAAATGGGGATGAAACCTTCAAGAATCTTGATTTGCGTCCGTATTTTCTTTCGAATGTAATAATATGAAGAAAACACGACGATGAAATAGATTGACAGTTCCAATAAAACTTCGCCTCTTCGCTGGGGGAAAGTAGTCGGTTCGTCTCCGAATAGATGATGTGGTAAATCCAAAACCTCATTTGCTGTTGTCAGAAGAACAAAGATTGTCAGCATAAGTGTAAATATAATCCAAATTTGTCTATGAGCCCTTAAAGGCAATCGGCTACGAGTATTTGCCATAAATCTTCCTTCCATCCGGAATTATGCGGTGCTCTTGCTGTCTTGCAGTTTTCCCGGTTCTTGATCGGTCACTCGACGCCCTGCTCAACCCAAAGATGGTCCCGCTTTGTATGCCATGCGGCTCCGAATCACTCAACACCCACTAACTCGCCTGAAAAAGATGACTTTTGTCGGATTCTGAGCGTACCTCACCCCAGGCAACTCCGTCAACTGGTGTTCACGTCCATGCCTGTCTCACCCCAGCGCGGCGTGGTAATCTCGGCTCAATGGAAAGCCTGAAGTCACATGCAGGAGTTATAGGGATTCTCAAAAATAATCGCGGAAACGAAGGGCATTTGGTGGCGGCGTACATCTCGCCCGTCATTTCCAATGGACAGGCTGGAAGGCCTGTCCTACCATTCTGTATTACCCACCGATCCTATCGGTTATGGGTTCAAGACTTTTGAGCCTCGATTATTCCGCGGCCAAACAAAGAAATGTATGTTCTTCCGGTCAACCATCTGATATAGTGAAGGAAACGAAGAGACATCCAGAGTGATCAGATGCACGGAAGTGGTGAGGAGCAAAGAGAAACAATTCGGCCCGAATTCAATCCTGCAATCATGATAGATTTTCAGGGTGCCAAGATTACGTCGGACACAGGTTTCCTTTTGCTGCGAGAGATAGACGAGCATTTCAGCATCTTGAGTTCAAAATTCCAACAAACTCAGATGTCAAAAGACTCAATTTTTGCATTGCGGTGATGCGGATGTAGCAGGGTGTTATGAAGAAACCGAGAAAATCGGCAATAGACCCCAAGAGCGAATTGAATTCTCGGCATATACGCAAAGGTGCGTTGGATGCGTCGGCAAAGGATCATGAAACCATAAGAGGGGCACTGCGGCAATCGGAAGAAAAGTTCCGAAAGCTGACGGAGAAATCCGTCGTTGGCGTGTACATTATTCAGGACGGGATGCTGACATACGTTAACCCGAAGTTCGCAAAGATCTTTGGCTACAAAGTCACCGAGATGGTGAACAAGATGGAGGCAAGAGCCGTTGTCTTGTCCAAAGATTGGCCGAGAAGCAAACACTACATAGAGAAACGGATTTCGGGCAAATACGGTGCGGTAAATTTCCAGTTCCGCGGAGTAAAGAAGGACGGTGAGGTCATAGAGGTCGAAGCGTACGGCTCAAGGATGGAGTACGGAGGCCGTCCGGCCGTGATCGGGAGCCTCGTTGATATCACTGAACGGATGCGCACCAAACGAGAACTGGAGAGGCAAGTCTCCAAGTTTCAGGTCCTTTACGACCTGGCCTTGGCAATGACCGCAGAACGAAACCTGGACGAGAACCTGAACATCTTTGTAGAAACCAGCAGGGAACTCCTCGGCACGGACACAGCGTTCTTCGCCGTGCGGGACGAGGAAGCAGGCGAGCTCTATTGGCCTAGTAGCTCGGGCCTAGTCACGCAAGCCTTCAAAGATCTCCGAATACCCTTGGGCGTGGGACTCACAGGATCGGTCGCGGAGACCGGCCAAAGAATCGTCGTGGAGGATTACTTCCGGGAAATAGGCCCGGCGCTCCACGAGGTCACCCGAAACGAGGGTCTGATCTCGGGACTCGCTATACCGGTCATGATGGGAGGGCGCAATCTGGGAGTCCTTCTCGCGTTCAATCGCACGAAGACAGATTTTCAGGAGTCCGACTTAAACACCCTGTCGCTCCTGGCCAACATTGCTGCAGTGGAAGTGTCCCGTAAGCTCTACCAGGAAAGCCTTCAGAAGAGCCAGGAAAGCTACCGGAGCCTCTATGGGGAGTCGAAACGCCGCGAGGAACTGTACAGCTCCTTTCTGAATTCCTCGGCCGATGCAATACTTGTTGTAGATCCCGAGGGCAAGACCCAGTACCTTAGTCCGTCGTTCTCGCGCATCTTTGGCTGGAATTTGGAAGAAGTGAAAGACAAACCGGTCCCGTTTGTGCCGGATTCGGAAAAGGAATCAGCTTGTGCGCTCGAGGACAAGGTCCTCGTTGCGGGCATACCCGTCGTTGGCCTGGAGACGCGAAGAGCGAGAAAAGACGGCAGTCTCCTGGATGTAAGCATCAGTGCAGCCCCATATCACGATCAGCAAGGCGTTCCGGCAGGAATGTCGCTTATCCTCCGTGACGTGACTCCTTTCAAATCTATAGAACGAGCCAGGCGCCGGGCGGTAGATTATTTGGCCCACGAATTGATGACGCCTCTCGCCGTTGTCGAAGCGTCGGTACGGTTGATGAGTAAGGAAGGGCAATCGCAAAAAGCCAAGGGAAGGAATGTCCAGAGAATTCTCCGCTACATCGAGCGCCTGAAGGACCTTCAGGGGGTTGTCCAGGGAATTGCCGCTCCTCGCACCTACGAACCCAGGACATTTGAGATCGAGACGACGATCCACAGAATTGTTGAGAATGCCCTTGAGAGCAGCTCCCATAGGTCAGTTGCTATCACGACCAATCTGGAGCAGCTGCAAACGGACACCATCGACCCGGAAGTGTTTGAGATAATCCTCTCAACTCTGCTGAAGAACGCGATCGAAAACACCCCGGACGAAGGGACAGTCTCAATTTCACTCACAAAGCGCAACTCGGACGTTTTGCTCAGGGTCGAAGACACAGGGGTAGGGATTGCCGGAGCCGACCGTGAGTTCATTTTCGAGGGATTTCACCATACCCAGGAGACAGACAGGTACTCGACCAGGAACCCGTTTGATTTCAACGCAGGGGGCAAGGGACTGGAATTGATGCGTCTGAAGATTCTATCTGAGGAAGGCCGGTTCGACATATCCTTTGAGAGCAAGAGATGCCGTTTCTTGCCGACTGCGCTTGATGAATGTCCCGGACGTGTCTCCGCGTGCTCTCACGTGCTGGATGCGGATGGGTGCCGCCAAGCGGGTGGTGCAATCTTTTCCGTTACGTTCCACTCACAACGCCAGTTGACCTAGCCGAGCGAGCCCCTGGTCGGCACCGCCAAACCCGATGCCTTTTTGACCTCTCCCCAGTTTATCTGCTACCTGTTAGGTCAGAGGTATAGTACGTTTTCCTCCTGTAGGAACCGGAATACCTCAATAAACTGCCATGAATATAGCGTAAGCTCCGTAGCCGACTCCCTGAGATACGAAGCAATAATAAACTCCAGCAAACTCAAGCCACAGGCCTGTCAGGACAATAACCACGCATACAACACAATTAATTCCAGTTGAGAATTACTATAGCTATGATGCCTTCGATTCGTTGGGACTGGATAGACCGGCACGCTTTCATTCGGTCTTTCTTTCGGTCTTGATCTATAAAATGGCGGCTTCTCTAGTGCGGACGGCAAAGCAAATGCAGGGCACAGTGCGTCTTTAGCCATCCTATCCCTGCATCCCACAACCTACTGGATTTTTTTTGGGTGTTTTGTGTCAACTTCGCATGATTCCCTGTCCAAGGGTGGAGTGCCTCTTGACCGGATTCAAGCTGGAATCAACAGGAGGAATAATACGTGAGAAAAGAAAAGGATCTTAGAACAGTCGTTCCGCTAATGCGTTGCGCACAACGAGCGGAAAGATTCACGCGGCTTTTCATGATCCTATTCCGCTTCGCCTGAACTTCATATTCTACTTTTGGTCTATGTATCAGATTTAATCGCTAAATTCATGACTATTTTGTTTAATCCACAAAATTTGGTGGGGCATGAAGCATTATTTAAGCCTATTATAAACAAAACAAATCTGCTAGCCAAACCATATGCCAATCCACCTAATTTATTTATCCACATGCTGTGCTCCTTTATTGCCGGAATTATGCGGCGGACTTCCCCTTCTGGAGGTTTTGGGGACCACTGAACGGTCGCTGGTTGGTTCCTTCGACCCGAAAAAGCCGATTGCGCTTCTCCACAAGACCCAAGAGTAGCAAGACCGTCGTGAAGTTGATGAAAAAGCTTCTTTTGTCCTGATTTTGAGTATAAGCTCGATACTTCCACCGGTCAAACACAATCTCGCGCCTGTCGTAAACCTTCAGTTATAGGCGGCCAAAGAATGTCATTGCGAGCGGAGCGAAGCAATCTCGCGGCTTTGGGGATTGCTTTCCCGCGGAACGCGGGATTTCACTCCTCGCAATGACAAATC
>JBKQRG010000197.1:0-6670 GCA_052144015.1 Desulfomonilaceae bacterium | reverse complement strand
GATTATACTATGACGGTAGGTGTATAACTTAGTAAGACTATTAACAATATTTCAATCAATGATGAAAGGCAGGCGCAGACCAGGAGCTAGCTTGCATTTTATAAATTCGCGTACGTATCGGTAGAGCAAAAGTCAAGGGTATGGTGGTCCCAGTAGCACCGCTCGTTCATGGCGCAGAGAGGATGATTACAGCGGAACAAAAATAGATTATCCGGTGTGAGGCTGGTGGGACCCCCATAGGTCTACTTGAATGCCGGAATCGTACAGGTTTTGAAGCCTATTACCGATTACTTTGATATGTGGTCTCCATCTGCCCCCATGAGGAGAGGGATCGACTCAAGGGCATCACGTGGTGTGGACGGCTGAAGTTCATTCCCCACCCACTGTTCCTTCGCTGCAACAAGCACCCCTCCAGCTGCAAGAATATTCGCCCTGTCGCCCTGTTTAACAAAATGTTCAAAATGCTTAGTATAAGCATGATCGGAACCGAACATGGCATTAAGACATTCGTATGCTTTCAGCTTCCAGTGCTGAAATGCAACCGGATCATAGTCGGAGTCGACAACCGCCCAACCGGCTTTGATCAATTCATCGATTCTATGTTCGATTTTCATGTCTATCACTTTCCTTTGTTGAGAGATGATTCTCGATCATCAGTCTGGTCCATAGGGCCTGACCGGAAATACCCCCGCATTTATTCCTCTCTGCAAAGAGATAAGGACTACTTAATGTAATACCCCGCGCCAAGCAAAATGTCCTCATCCGGCACCCGCTTGATGAAGGTCCTCTTGAGCGTAGGTGATGTCTCACTAGCTCTCAACCACCAATATTCAGTCCAACCTTGGCCCTGTTCCTTAGCAATTTTGATGAACTCCTGAACAATGAATTTCCCTTTCGTGTCCTTTAATTCCCATGCGTCCTGACCCCGAAGGTCTTCTTGAACCGGATGACCCAACATGGCACCTTTGAAGTCAACCGCGAAAACATATACCGCTCCGTTCCTCAGTGGACCCATTAAGGAGTTCACATATTTGAGTGCTGTGTCTTTTCCCTGTGTTTTGAATATCTTTGCCGCTGTGTTAACCAAGTTCATGCAATTTTCATTGTCGGTACCAGCGTACGCCGGGCAAACTAGGCACCCGATCAGAATAATAACGCCTACAGTCCTCATCTTCATCCCTCCCTCATGCAGCTGGTTTCTCCTGACAACCAGAAGGAAACCGGAGCATTCTTCTTAACAAGCAACTATGGTGGTACTGCGATTAATTTAGGGACACAGCGTTAAGATAATATGAGCTGCTGGTGATTTTTAGGTTGGTTTTAAAGACGCTTCCGCGGAGCAGACGCATGAGAAATTTTTGTCGAAAAAATAGTCGGGGCCTATCAAGTGCTGGCGAAACTAAGTTGGATTCACAAAATGCTTTCCGATCCTTGTGCTATGTCTGTAGGACAGGTAGAGTTTCATTTTCATTGCCGTAGGCAATTCACTAGGCCCTTCAAAAGGCAAAATTCGCTGAAATTGGGGCTTGTATCTCTGCACGAGCATTGTTACGTTTCAAGCATGTGAGAATAGATCAGGCAATTGAACGAGAGGAATTGAAGAAAGGAGAGACGTATGAAGAGATTCAGATATTTAGTGATTCTTATTCTTGCACTGGCTATCCCTAATCTCTGCCTTGGAGCCGACGTTGAAAACAAGCAGGGCGTGGCAGCGGCAAAACAACAGTTGAAGCAATCCATTGAACAGTTCAAGCAACAGATAAAAAAGGAATTTCAACAGTACAAGCAGCAAGTCGTGGACAGCAATAAAAAGGGACTTCAGGAACTCAAAGAGAAGCTTAAGTCGGAAATCCCTCAAGACCAGCAGAAAATGACGCAGGACTTGGAACAAAAGAGGGCAGCGCTCCAAAAACAAACCAAACAAGAATTGGAAAAGAAGTGGGGTGAATTGAGGGACAAGCTGAAACGCATGGTCGAAGACAAGAAAAAGGAACTTCAAGAGAAGATGAACAAATAGTTCAATTAGAAATAAGTATCGTGCTTGAGGACTTTTTTCGGTAACATCTATTTTATTTGTGCTGTATCAGTACAGGCTTTGTCGTTGCGGACTGCGTTTTGGCACTGACACGCAGTGCTTTCTACGGCGGACTGTATCATCGCAGGAATAGCCCTTTCCACATTGTTAGAATCTATTCTTACCTATTTTTCATAGGGAACCGTCTGGGAAGGGAGGGTCAAATTCCATGAGCATTCTGTCGGGTGGACAGTCTGGTGGAAAGTCGGGTAAGAGTCTGTGGAATACCTACATCGGATCGATTTGGGGCTTGGTGATAGACGAGGAGAAGTTTTTCCTTGGTCTTAAGAAAGACCAGTGCAGCTATCGGATGTATGCACAACGGCGATTGTATACGGCAATGCAAAATGGGACCACCTAAGGTCTTAGTGGCCTTCCAAAAGGGGACCACCGTAAAGAGACTCTTTATTTATAGTCCCGGTAGGAACTGCTCATCTGAGGGGAGAGGATGTTTACGGCGGAACAGAAATAGATTATTGGGCGTGAGGCTGGTGGGACACCCTTGCACCAGGCCAGAAGTATCAAGTTTTATCACACGCGCCTGTTCGATCCCCTAGGGCGCGCTCGATTGCGGTGCAAAGATCTATCTCAGAAAAAGGTTTCACAATACAGATCTCGGATTGTCCCGACTGGGACCAGTGCACTGGGAATGTTGTCAGAAAAATTATCGGAACATCCGTCTGAACTTCCTTTCTGATCTTCTGTGCTGCTTTGACTATTTCAGTTTGAACGCCCAATTGCGTATCCACAATCATAAGATGTGGCCTGCTATTTCGAAACTCTTCAATAGCGGCGTCAATACTGAAAGGAGTCCCAATCACGTCGAAACCCTTGTCCTGTAAGCTGACAGACAAATATTTAGAAATTATAAGCTCTGCTTCAACAATCAGAACTCGCAGATTTTGCATTTCCTGACCCCTCCTCAACAACACTTCCCCTACGTGCTCGCTCCACGTCCCAGGATTTCAACTAAGAGTGCGAAGACATGAATGTTCCCCACCCCACCGTACCGCTCACGTGTGCCGAATAAGGACAAATGAACTCGGATTTTCGAGATGATTTTGGGGGACGATTGACGAAGTGGAAATATTCACTGATTGCCGATGGTTACAAAGGTATGTTAGGGTTCATCGGCTTCTGAAAGGGAATCACGCTCGTCAGATTATCTTTCTGGAGGAACTGAGGGAAAAAGCGAAACAAGAGAAAGTCGGTCTTTGGGCGGACCCGAATCCTATACCGCCGTGGGAGTGGCGTAAGAAAAAGAAGAGGAATCAGTAGTTCAATAGTTTTTCCGGCAAGACTCAAATACGTACCAGGAAGAGGCTAGGGGTTTTCAGATCATTTTCTGGAGGTTGTCTCTAGTGTATTTGAAATCTCACGAGCACGAGCCGAAAAAGGCGCATTCCATAACAGCATGGTTCACATTAAAAGGGAATAACGCCTATGTCTTGTAACCATTCCTCAATCTCCGATGGAATATTTCCAACAGGATCCTGAGGATCAAAAACGCCGTGTAATGACCCGATAAGGTCTGTATGTAGTGTTTTCAGGGTCTTATCCTTCAATAGTAAGACTGGCTTGCCCAATCCAATCATATAGCCAACTTCAAATGAAACGTTGGGATTGAAGTTCTCCTGTTCTATTCTTTCAAATATCGCAATTCCAAAACCGCAACCATGCATATAAGTTTGTATGTTGCCGAATAGTTCATCATGATATTGCTTGTCGTCAGCCCTCAAGATGGTCAAACCTTGCATTTGTGCTTCTTCTTTCAATGCCTGGAATACTCGACTGTGAAGCGCTGTTTGACCGAAACCCATCATGAGGAATCCGGTATCCTTCGGATTATCTTCGCTGAATTTCGTGAGGCTTTCAGTGATGGTTGGCGGGATCGTCGAGACTCCTTTATCCTTAGACCTCTCGATTTCATCCGTTCTAGTTTCAACCCTCCACGGGGACATCTACGCCTCGTCATCACCGCTCAAAAAGAATCTGGATCTAATAGCTACGCTCATTGTCCGGCTAAATCCTGAGACCATTCAATTCGAATTCTGGGTTATTATGACTCCCCTAATCATAGTTATGGGAAACGGGAAAAGGTGTTATTTTCTGCTGTGCGAATGGATGAACTTTTGGATTCTTGTGTCCCTGTGGAAGTTTCGTGGAGAAACCGCTTCAGTTTTTCGTTAGCTGAGATGGATGGCTCTACCAATAAATTCTTTACAACCTAGGACGCGAAGCCCATACTTCCACTACTCTGCTTTCTAACGATCAGAATCAATCCGATTCCGATTCTGGAGGGGGACTTCATGATCGGAAGTAGGCACTGGCACAACAGATGAAGGTGACTCGGACGCTCATCTTTTGTCTATGGGGGATTCTTTCCGCCATCAAGTGGTGTCACTTTTCAGTAGCAGTCACGACGAAATAGATTTGATATCAGAGTTATCGGGTCCAGTGTAACGAGCCACCCAAAGGTACTCAAGGAGCCACCTAAAGGGCTCATGCTTCCACAATCGTGAAATCGCTATTGGTAGTGTTGAGGAAGGTCGTTTTCCATTAAATACATGACCGTAGCTATTGTTTGAGCCGACTCTACCGGAATGCGTTCAGAGAAATTGAATTCCGAGTCCTTCCCTTCTGCATTTGTTTTTTGTGGACAATATTGAGTTGATCGTGTCATCTTCCAAATGAATTCTCTACTAAAAGCTGCATGAAGCTTTGTCTGGTCCTTAGGGACGTGGCTCGTAAGTCCTGTAGCTTGGGCATTTCAAAGAATTTTCCTCCTAAAATTGAGGGGGTTCCCATGAAGACAATAAGCGCTTTGATCGCTGTTTTATCGGTGATTTTCGTTTTCATTCCTTCGGTTGGGCTTGCTGCTGGTTCTGCTCAAGGAGAGAAGGAAGGGATTGCTTTATTCAACGAAGCCAACGCATTACAGGAGAAAGCGAGTTCAAAGGAGGATCTGGGAAAAGCACTAGAGAAATATCAGCGGGCTTTGCAGATTTTTCAGAGAGTTAAATCTAAGTGGGAGGGAAGCGCCCTGGGACACATGGCCTTTATTTATGGCAAATTGGGTGAGTACTCCAAATCTCTGGAGTATTACGAGAAATCTTTACCATTAGTTAGGAAGATTGGGGATGTAAAGAGTGAGGGGTCCGCCCTGAACAACATATGCGGGATATATCACCGACAGGGTCAGTATCGAAAAGCGCTTGAGTGCTATGAAAAATCTCTGGTGATCAGAAGGAAGATTCGGGACGTGATAGGTGAGGGGGTCACCCTGCAAAACATGGGCGAGGCCCATAGGCAACTGGGCCAGTATACCAAAGCGATGGAATATTATGACAAGGCCCTGGATATCCATAGGAAGACCGGCAATGTTCGGGACGAGGGGATCACCCTGAGCAACATCGGCTTGGTTTGTAGCCATCTGGGTCAGTATTCCAAGGCGATGGAATACTACGGCAAGGCCCTGGACATCCATAGGAAGACCAGCAATGTTCGGAGCGAGGGGATCACCTTGAGCAACATCGGATCGGTTTACATAGATTGGAGCGAATATTCCAAAGCGCTGGAACACTATGAGCAGGCTCTAGCAATCCATAGGAAGATTGGAGATGTAAGTGGCGAGGGGACGACCCTGAACAACATCGGCGGTATTTATGAGAAGCTGGGCCAGCATTACAAAGCGATAAAATACAGGGAGAAGGCCCTCGTGATCACGAGGAAGATTGGCGATGCGCATGGCGAGGGGAGTGCTCTAAGCAGTATTGGGAGAGCCTATGCCCAGGTGAGCAAATATGATGAAGCGCTGGCAAGCTTCCAAAAAGCCCTGGAAATTTATAGCAGGATCGGAGTTCCGATCCGCGGGGTCAAGGGCCTCATAGGTAATCTTTACTTAGATAGAGGCGAATTAGACAAAGCAGAGCCCTTTATAAATGAAGCAAACGACGTCAGGTCTTTCGGTAGGTTCTATCTATTGAAATCCGACTATGACAAAGCCAAAGGGAATTACGAAGGTTGTCTGATCGGGGCTGGAGAGGATGTTGATCTTCTCTTCACATCCTATACCGGGCTCGGCTTTGCTTGTGAGGGTATGGGCGATGACAATAAGGCTAAGGAGAATTTCGCCAAAGCCGTCTCCTTGACTGAAGATTTGAGAGATAGCCTTCCCAGAGATCAGCGAGAGACATTCTTCGACGTTAAAGTAAACGGGTTCCTGAGAACAGCACCTTACGATGGTCTTGCACGAGCACTAATGAAACTTGATAAGCCTCTGGATGCGTTAAAGGAGTCTGAATATACCAAGTCCCGCATGTTTGCCGAAGGACTGTCAAAGCGAGTGGAAGGCTCTGTCCCCCAGATTCCGAAAGAGCTAATGGATAAAGACTCCCAGCTTCATGATCAGCTCGCAGCACTAACTAAACATCTTCAGAATGCGTATGAAAAGGGGAATAAGGAAGCAATACCTAATCTTGAACCCGAAGTGAAACAAGCTAAGGAGAAACTAGCAACTCATGTGAATATGCTGCGGAAGGAGTACCCTCTCTTTGCCGCGACAAAGTATCCCCAACCAATGAGCCTGGAGCAGAC
>JBKQRG010000196.1:0-3982 GCA_052144015.1 Desulfomonilaceae bacterium | reverse complement strand
CGATAATTGTCGTTATTGTCATGGTTAGTCACCTAGTGAGTTCCGCCCTGATTTCCATGATATTACCTCTCGCTATTCTGGGCACGTGTATAGTGATGAATACGGTCGGCATCGAGGCCAATATTATGGCGCTGACCGGAATCGCCATAGCGATAGGCGTCATGGTGGACATGGGGATCATCCTTTGTGAAAATATTTTGAGGCATATGGACGAGGAGAAGGAGGAGCGTTCCGCAAAAAGCATGTTCCGCATCGTCCGTGAGGCCTCCGCGGAGGTTGGGGGCGCAGTAATAACCTCATCACTCACCACCATCATCTCATTTCTTCCCGTATTTACTTTGACCGGCGCTGAGGGGAAGCTGTTCAAGCCGGTCGCCTATACCAAAACGTTCGCAGTTGGCGCTGCCCTGGTTCTCGCGCTGGCTATAATACCGCCAGTAGCCCACGTGCTGTTCTCGCCGAGGACCTGGCGACGCAACACCCTGCTTATTTTCAACATCTTAGTAGCGGTAATCGGAATCTGGCTTGGCGTAACGCTTTCCTGGTGGGTCGGAGCGGCAGTGATATTTTTGGGAGCTTACAGACTGGCCCGTCAGTTTATGCCTGAGACATATTCCGAGAAAGCGCCCACTGCGCTTAATTGGATCGCTCTAGCATTTTTTGTCGTCTTGCTCTCAGAGCATTGGCTGCCACTCGGACCCTCCGCGGGGCTGATCCGTAACGTGATTTTCTGCTCGGGAATAATTTTTGGTCTGTTAGGCATACGAAAAATTGTCACTCACTATTACACCTCGATTTTGCGGTGGACCTTGGCGCATAAAGCCACATTCCTGGCAATCCCTCTCTGTCTGGTGCTCTTCGGCGCGACCGTTTGGCTCGGATTCGATACTGTTTTCAGCTTCATTCCGGGGATCGTGAAGAAGGTAGCGGTGTGGGACAAACCGGTCGCGACAGCCCAGCACGTTCACGGACCTGAGGTTAAAACTGATGCTCCTACCTCTCCTCCAATCCCCGAGGGGCGAGATCCCGTACGCCAGACCTGGCTATGGTCCAAGCTGACCCACGCGTTCCCCGGCCTGGGCAAGGAATTCATGCCTGATCTGGATGAAGGTTCTTTCTTGTACATGCCGACCACCATGCCTCATGCAGGCATCGGTGAAGCCCTGGACGTGATTCAGACTCAGGACAAGGCCATCAGGGCCATACCGGAGGTCGAATCAGTGGTAGGTAAAATCGGCAGGGTCGAGAGCGCCCTGGATCCCGCCCCGCTCTCCATGATTGAAACAGTGATCAATTACGTGCCTGAATACAAAATTGATCCTGACACCGGTGAGCGAGTCGTTGATCCTAAAACGGGCAAGCCTACCCGAAACTGGAGGCCGCACATCAAATCGCCCACGGATATCTGGAAGGAGATCCTGAAAGCAGCGAGCTTGCCTGGAACTACTTCAGCGCCGAAACTCCAACCCATAGCCGCTCGGGTCGTGATGCTACAGAGCGGAATGAGAGCGGCCATGGGAGTGAAAGTGCGTGGCAAGAGCCTCGCTGAAGTGGAGCAGGTCGGGATGGAAATTGAAAAATTCCTCAAGGAAGTGCCCTCGGTGGAGGCCTCATCAGTTATTGCGGATCGGGTGATCGGCAATCCGTATCTTGAGATCGATATAGACCGCAAAGCCATTGCCCGGTACGGCATAAAAATTCAGGACGTGCAGGACGTCATCGAGATAGCTATCGGCGGCAAGCGCCTCACTACCACTGTGGAGGGGAGAGAGCGCTATCCGGTGCGGGTCCGTTATCAGAGAGAGCTGCGGGACTCCCTCGAAGCCCTGGAAAAGATATTGGTCCCGGGCACGGAGGGGGTCCAGGTCCCCCTGAACCTGGTGGCCACAATTAAATACACCAGCGGTCCCATGACCGTTAAAAGCGAAGACACCTTTCTTGTAAGTTACGTGCTCTTTGATAAGAAGCCGGAGAAAGCAGAGGTGGACGTTGTCCTGGCCGCGGACAACTACTTGAAGCACAAGATCAAGACAGGTGAGCTGAAGCTTCCGGCCGGGTCTTCGTACACCTTTGCCGGCTCGTACGAGAGTCAGGTTCGGTCCGAACAGACACTTCGACTTGTGATCCCATTGGCGCTTGCCTTGATTTTTTTGGTTCTCTACTTCCAGTTCCACTCGGTCCCTACCTCGCTTAACGTGTTTTCAGGGATTTTCGTGGCCTGGTCTGGCGGTTTCTTGATGCTCTGGCTTTATTCGCAGCCTTGGTTCCTGGATTTCAACGTCTTTGGGGTCAATATGCGAGACCTCTTTCAGGTGAGGCCATACAACCTCAGTGTGGCGGTTTGGGTCGGATTTCTAGCACTTTTCGGGATTGCCACCAATGATGGTGTGATTATGCAAACCTATCAGGATCAGGTTTTCGCATCCCGCAATTTTCATTCAGTGGACGAGATCAGAGAAGCCGTGGTTGAGGCCGGAATGAAGAGGGTCAGGCCCGCTCTCATGACTACTGCCACTGCTGTGCTTGCTTTGATTCCGGTGTTGACCTCCCATGGCAAAGGAGCTGATGTTGCCGTCCCCATGGCGTTGCCCCTCTTCGGTGGAATGACCATTGATATAATAACTATCTACGTGGTGCCCAACATTTACTGCCTCATTAAGGAGACTGAATTTAAAATGCGGTCTCAGTCGTCAACTAGCGGAAAGGAGCTTTGACATGTCGCCAAATTTTCGGACCTTATTGCTTCCGGCGCTGGTTTTCGCCTGCATCGTGTGGGTGGCGGGCAACGCAACAGCCGCTGTGGTGGATCTGCCGGATGGCTCCAAACTGGATACTTCAACCGAATGCCCCATCTGCCATATGAACATCGAACACGGTGTTCCTGGACCTGCGGCCGTGGTCTTCAAGGACGGTAAAGTAGTCGGATTCGACGGGGCCGGAGACATGTTCCGGTACATCCTGGATCCGGCTAAATACGGATTTGATGCAGGAAATATTAAGAATGTTTACGTGACGGATAACACTACTAAGAACTTCTTGGATGCAAAAACTGCGCTTTATGTTTTGGAAAGTGATGTCCAAGCCACAATGGGCTCGGAAGTGGTGCCGTTCTCCAAGAAAGAAGACGCTGAGAAATTTAAAACCGAACATAAGGGTGAGAAGATTGTCGCATATTCGGAAATAACCCCGGAAGCTTTGAAGCCCAAGAAGAAGATGCTGAAGATGAAGCCGGATTCGGGCCACGGCTCCATGCCCATGTCCATGCCCAAGCATTAGGCAGGAAATTTAAAACATTTTTTCGGCTATTGATTAAAGTTATTCACTGTAGTAGTGACGATCAAATGGCCGTACATCGAAGGTCCCTGGTACAAAGAGGAGCACATATTGACTCAGCAAGACGTGATTAAGAATATCTCTTTTTCCGAGGCACACAAGTTAATCGAACTTGTTGATTATTCGGAAGGAAAAGTAGTCAGCAGAACATTGGCGCAGACTGATAGCATCAGTCTGACAGTCTTCGCGTTCGACAAAGATGAGGGATTGAGCACCCACTCGGCTTCGGGAGATGCCCTGGTCCAGGTCCTTGATGGCGAGGTTCTACTGAATGTCGGCGGGAAAGAGGTTGTTGCCAGAACGGGAGAAGTAGTGGTTATGCCGGTCAATGTCCCGCACTCGGTGCATGCGACCACGCGATTTAAGATGCTGCTGACCGTAATCAAAAAATAATTCTGCGCTTGAGGAGGGAAATTCAGTTTCCGGATGTAACACTTTGGAGCTTTTATTTGTCTTGTGTATAGTCCAAACGAAATGAGGATAAAGTTTGCTGCCGCTTATTTGTTGGTGACGCGAACAGGTTAAGATATGATTTTTTCATTACAAAAACGTTTTGCTCTTTTGCTACTGCTGCCTGTTGCCCTGATATTGATATTGGTGGGTGTGGCGGGATTCTTCTATGCCAGGGAGTATCTTCTCCAACAATGGA
>JBKQRG010000195.1:0-62835 GCA_052144015.1 Desulfomonilaceae bacterium | reverse complement strand
AAAGTCTCCAAGAAAGAGTTCGATCAAATAAATATCACAAGGGACAACTTCCACGGAGAATGGAACTACATCATCCGACCCAGAAGTCCCCAAATATGACAGGTTTATTTCGTGGCAGGCCCTTAGTCCCGCAGCCGTATTACACGAGGACATATAATGTGGCGGCTGGTCGCCTCCGACTTTGAACGGCCCTGATGCTTGTTGTGCCCTGGCGTTTGATGATCTTTTCCTTTGCGGCGCTTCGACTGCGATTCGATTATAATTGAGATTTGTTCTACTCACAAATCTCAAAATGAGGAGCGCCGACAGATCCGCTGAGACTTCGTATAATGAATTCTCCCCGATTTTTTTCTTTTGAGAAGGATAACGTTGCATGCAGTACGGGAATCTTCTTCTCGAAGTTTTTGTCGCCGGAAATAGAGACCGTAAATATTGTACGGTCACAAGATCATCTCATGAAAGAGGATCAGCTTCCTATTCGTTGAGGTCGTCGGAGGCCTCGGCCTCTAACACCAGCCCTTGCTTTCGCAATTCCTGCCGCAGGCGATCCGGTGTCGGCTCTTGCTGCTGTAGGAGCGCCTAATTGGTATGAGCGTCGGTAGCAACAGAATGAGAATGGCTCCCGTCGCCTTTGAAACTCAAAGCGTAATGGAACCGCAAGAAATCTCAAATTCTCCGGACATTAGTGTCAGGGTATATGTATTCCATGTGCTTAGCCGTGGCTCGGGCCACGGTTTCACCGCAATAGCTAGCGACCACCTTTAGCGCCATATCGATACCAGCCGAGATTCCTGCAGAGGTTATCACAGATCCATCCTCGACGACGTGCTCACCATACTCCACTGTCACCTCCGGAAACGATTCACTCATCCAATCGAGGGATCGCCAGTGAGTCGTTGCACGATGTCCGTCAAGCAGGCCGGCAAAACCCAGGAGCATCGACCCGGTACACACTGAGGTCAGGGTTTCCACTTCCAACGTACGGACACGCAACCAGTTGAGCATTGCTGGGTTCTTGAGTTCTTTACGGGTGCCCCATCCCCCGGGAACGACGAGAATATCCAACTTGGGGCAGCTCTCAAATGTGTGGTCGGGAATAACCTTCATACCGCCGGTCGTAACAACGGAAAAGTCTTTCTCTGCCACCAACAGCACTTCAAACGGCGATGGCTCTTCGCGACGCCTGTCCTCAATGAGCCGCGTGGCTGAGAAGACCTCGAAAGGCCCGCAAAAATCCAGGACTTCGACGTCTTCGAACAAGACGATACCGACACGCTTTCTTTCCATGAATTCCTTTCCCCGTCTCCGCCGACGTGAGACGGTTTTGGGAAAAATGCCGTTTCAGTTGAACCAGTTCCGTCGATCAGATATCCATCGGAATTATGCGACGGTCTTGCCATTTCGGGTTTTTGATGAGCCACGGAGCTAACCCCTTGCTCAATTCATTCTCCCATGTCCGAAAAGGAACGGAGATGGTCGAGAATCGCACACCGGGAGTATCAGGTCCGGGACATATGTCTGGATGGGTATTCCAGTAGGCCGCCGGTGTTCGAGCTATCTCTTGATCTGTGTAAACGTGAACGACCTCTTCACGTTCCACTCCATGTTCCGGGTCGTAAGTGAGTCGTGTTACCGCATAACACATTGGGTGCTCCACAATAGACCTAAGCAGTCTGCCTCCGCGGACGTTCACCTCGTATGGCTTCCCAAATCTTGCTCTTCTGTTCCTTTTTTAGCCCACATTCAGTGAGAATAGCTTCAATGGCTTCAAGCTTCTTGGGCCTTTCTTCTAGTTCCCAGAGGCGTTCTAGGTCCAGCCTAAGTCCTTGTCTGATGTAGAACTTGATAAGAGATTGATAACCGGGCAAGTCTTTGGTTGGAGCTACACGCTTCAGATCCTCCAAAACATCCAGAGGCATTCGAATCGTAATTGGTTTGGTGGGCCGATCTTTGGTAGGTATCATCTTCTTCTTCATAGCGAAGCCTCTCTTTTCTTTCGAGTTCACGAGCTGAGATAATGCGCCAAACATCGTCTTCCAGCTCTATGCCAACCACAAAGAGAGCGCGGTCAGCCTTGGAGTAACCAATGAAATCCCAACGTTGTTCTCCCTCAACGCTGTCATCAGGAATCATATCGTAAAGAGGGTCAAAGAAGACCTCGCAGGCTTCTTCAAAGGAAACGGAGTAGTCGTGAAGATTTGCTTCGGCCTTGTCAGCATCCCAAATAAATACGGCGTCTTGAAGAACATATTCCACATCCATAGAATTATGCCCCGTAAATATATAGTCAATACACTGAATCAAAAGTTTCTTGTGAGCAAGTCTTTTCCGGGAGCAATTGATGATTAAGCTCTGATTCTCCGACTCGGCTTTCTGTGGCGAATTCTTGGTCTCTAATTACATAATTCAATGCAATAGGGCCCGGGAACTCGTGTAAGGGACCACCGGGAACAATTTGCTTGACTGGAGAACCTGGGGCGTGGCACGCTCAGAAACAGGAAAATACAGGCTTTTGCAGCAACGTGACGATGGTTGGACCTCTGAGGGGTCTTGTGGGAGAAGATACGGGAGTTTTTTCGCGGTCAAAGGAACATTTTCACCCCTCAGGAGCAGCCAGACGCTCGAAATTGCAGGACCGCCGCATAATTCTGGTTGAACGCATGTTTTGGTCTCAGAGGAGACACGCCGGAGGTGGTTATGGATGAGCAGGGTTTGGTGGACGAGCGATGAGAGCGTCGGATGACCAGTCGATTTTGGGTGGGCGGAGAGTGGCTATCGCTTCCGGTATCAGTTCTCACATCTTCGAAAACGAATTGCTCATCTTTTCCGAGGGAAGCCAGACATTATACAGCTTCAATCATTCGGCAGCTTTCATTTGGTGCTGCTGTGAAGATGGTATGACGCTTCACGAAATAGCTTCTCACGAGCAGATGAAAATCTATTGGAAAATCGTTTCTTGCAGCTAACATGGGCGGTTCTCGAAACCCGCTAAAGGCAGGACAATAACTGCAGGTGCGCCATTTAACGGATAAACGGTGAACCGTGAGCCGGCACCTTCAGATCGACCGCGACCTCAAAGAAGCTCATGCATCCAGGGAAATGGATCTGATCGTATGACCGCATTAAAGATTTGGGCAGGAATTCTTGGCGGACTAGCCATTCAAGTGTGCGGCCTCTGGCTGAGGAAAGAAGGCATTCCTTTATTTTCAGCCAGTTGGTGGGTCATTGTTGCCTTCGGCACAGCTATCTATGTGTGGGGATGTTGCCTTCTGGCTTCGAGCAAGGGTTACAGCCGAGCATGGGGTTTGCTCGGTCTTGCTAGCTGTCTCGGGTTGGTACTGCTCGCACTGTTTCCGCGACTGAAAGACGCCTCTCCAGGATCGGTTGACTATTCGTTGACCATTTATCAGCGAAATGCCGTGCTTGGGCTAACGCTCGGCATGGCCGCTATTTTCGCTGCATGGGCGGCAGCCATATCCAATTTCGAGGGGCGGTTCGGCAGTGGATATTATCACATCACTGTCTGGGCCTGTTACATCGTATCCATTTGGGGAAGCTTTTGCCTGGCGTTCCGAAAAGGACGTCACCCGTTGTGGGCCTTGCCTTCCATCCTGACCATTCCTGGTTGGCTCCTGCTGTTCTTGTTGCCTGATAGATACAAACGAGAGCATGCCCAGCTGCATTGGTCACTCAAGGAATTCCAGCGTGGAACCGTTGTGTGGGTATGTCTTTTTGCCTTTTTGTTTGTCATCCAGTTGCCGATGTTCATTGCACACAGAAGGGCTGCTTGTGACCGTGCAGCGGACGCGGATGTGGTGAGACTGGCTGATGTGCTGGAGAAATTTGCCAAAGATACTGCGGCCCAAAATTGCGACAAAAAAACATTGCCGCCTGATTTTCTCGAATATATTGTTGGCTCATATTACGGTTGGAAAGGGACGGATCGCAAAAGCGAAGTTCTGATACGAATCGAGGATGACGTGATCTGCGCGTGCTCTCGCAAAGGAATGCGACCCCAGGGCGATGAGCAACGCTACATCTATCGGGTCAACTTCAAAACCGGAGAGCGGCTTCCGGTCCTGACAGGCCCCTGTACAGGTAACAGCTACGGCGGACCTGATGCCATGTGCTACGGTGAGAGTGTTCTTGGTCCGGATTGCAAGTTTAAGAAGCCAAGTGGTAAACGATGCGGATAGACCAACTAACGGCAATACTCGCTACTCGTGCAGTTGAGGTAAGGCTATGGGCACACTTAGCATTAAATCTGCTTATCCTCCTGTAAGGGAACTTTTGTTTTCAGCACATGACGGCAATTTCATCACAGTCACTCTAGGTACTTACGATAAATCCTTTTACGCAACAAAGCGCATTTATCTCCATCCGAAGGGGCCCGAACTGATCCGGTTTTTCGATGACATGGCCGCGGAGTGGCGTGGATGGCAGGGTAGGAAAGAATTTAGATCGGCAGGAGATGATTTGCGAATGGAAGCAACGGCAGATCGAATGGGACATATCCAGCTTCGGACCACCATAAGCAACGATGTTCCGCCCCCTGACGACCAATGGCAGGTGTCGGTTTCCATCTGGCTGGAGGCCGGAGGCATGGATTTCTTGGCCAGAAGAATGAAAAGATTCTTCAATCCATAATTGATGTCAGGCCACATAGACCAATGTATGTCATAGGATTTACGAAATGACATATGATTTTGAAAACAGAGCGGGTGAGACGTTTGGTTTCAACCAATTTTTTTGGCCCATCTTGGTCGAACGCGCAAAACGTTATGGCTGGCTACCCTCAAGGAACTGAGGCAACGGGAGAAAAAGGACGGTAACACAGGCCATGAAAGTCTCCGTCCGGATAGTCCCTAAATTTATTGGTATTTCTTTAAAAATTGCCACAACCCTCTTGTCCCAGCAGTAGTCCTGCTTGCTCGTTGCTGATCGTGAGGACCATAGCCGACACAGGAGTGAAGAGTAATTGTATAACTTACTTCATCCCCTGGGACAGCGGTGGCAGCGTGAGCACGGACTGCCTGCGTCTGGTGTCACGGATCGAGCTGACCGGGTACATTGTTACCACATCTGCGTGTACCAATACGCAGATTATTCCGAACATCGCTCAAGACATTAGCACCTATGCGAGTTCGGAGTTTATATTGATCTATGATGGAACCACGCAGCTCGGGCCTCTGGAGGATTTCTTCGTTGCCGCTTCAGAGTTGGTCACGCTCAACGCCACGGCGGACGGCATTCGGTTTAATACCGGTGGCCTGTGCGCCTGCACGCACCGCGGGAGAAACCTGGTCGTTACGTTTTATCCGTAAGCGCTCTCGCTCAGTACACGACAACGAGGAAATCCCAATTTTTCCTGACCTGGCTGGAAGTGGATCTTCAAAGCCCGCTGACTGTATTGCCGGCGATCGGACGACGAAAAAGTTCCTGCTAAAAGCATTCAGGGGTTGCTGAAACCATCGGTTTGATTGCTATGGTAATTCCCGTCGATTAACCGC
Source organism: Desulfomonilaceae bacterium (assembly GCA_052144015.1). GTDB lineage: Bacteria > Desulfobacterota > Desulfomonilia > Desulfomonilales > Desulfomonilaceae > DATJPW01. The sequence goes on along the minus strand of JBKQRG010000195.1, from coordinate 57,325 downwards.
TTTGACGATAATGCGGAACTCCCGGAACGACAACACGTGCTGATCCACTCGTGATCTGGGAATGACAAATTACCGTCCTAAATTAAGTAAGTGTCCAGGAAACTGTCGCCACAATTAATCCATGCCCATTGCGAAGATGGCTGCCTTGGTGGGGGAGTCGTAGAACTGCCACTGGATAGCCGTTAGGATGGCGTCAGGAACATCTGCCACGTCGCGTTTGTTCTCACTCGGGATAAGAATACGCTTGGCTCCGGATTCGACGGCAAGCTGCATTCTTTCTGGCAGCGAAGTGACCTTGAGCAGCATGCCCTGGACGCTCATCTCGCCAAGGATGACAGTCTGGTCCTTCACCGGTTTGCCCAGGATGGATGAGACCATGGACACGAAAAAAGCCACTGCGGTTTCAGAGCCTTCCTTGGCCTGGTTAAGATTGATGGCCTGAATGCTGAAATCGTAGGCCTTTAGGTCGTGCTCGATGCCCAGATTCTTTAGGTTTGCTTTGAGATATGCGTCTGCGGTCTTAATCGATTCCTTCATCTTAGCGGACACATTGCCGAGCGGAATGATGCGCCCCGAGCCGAGATTCATTTGCGCTTGAAGCAGGAAAAGGGCCAGACGGTGGTCGGCAGCGTCAGTACCAATGGTGTAAATACTGCCTGGCGGGAGGCCCCCTTCAGCAATAATCGTCGTGCCCCCCATTTCGGGGACACGGACGAAGGTCTCTTGACCGCTGTCTCTGTCGATAAACGAGAAACTCGTGTCCCAATACTCCAACCCGCCTAGTTTCTTTAGCTGTTCTTTTACCCGTCGTCGCATTTCCATGGCATAGGCGACGTACTCCTCTGTCTCTTCTTTCGTAACGTCTCCATCAGGGTGGAGTAACTTTATCAACCCGGACACGATCTTTCGTGCCGCCTTCTGATCACGTCCACCGAGATGACTGCCAAACCGAAAATGGCGCTCGGCGTAATCCACGTAGCTGCCTTTACGCATCTCGCGAAAGACTTCGGCCAAGAAGTCCGTGACAAGACCGAAGTGGCTGGTGTAAGCCGCGTCGGATGTCTTTTGAAACTCCCATCCTGGAATATAGGCGTGTATCCGATCATAAAAGGCCGTATCCATTTCTTTGGGCATAGGGTAGAAGAGATTCGAGGTCCGGACAATTGTTTCGATGTCTCCATCGATGTTCCCTACAAAAACCACAGAACCTTCTGCTGTTATGATGTCCCGCCCACGGCTGAAAGCCCCATCCTCCATGTAACCCTTCATGATGTTGAGACCGCTCTTATCAGTGAAGCTGATTCCAGCAGCCTCATCAAAGGCTACCACGTCCCACAAACACACGAGGCCCCTTTGGCCTGTGGAGAGATTCACGAACATCTGGGCGGTTGTTGTCTGGCCACCGGAGATCAAATGGCAGTAGGGACTCATCTGCTGGTACACAAAGCTCTTGCCGGTCCCGCGAGGGCCAAGCTCTACCGAGTTGAAGTTCTTCTCCACGAAAGGTACTAGACGTAGCATGTAATGAAGCTTCCGTCGCTGAGTGTAATAGGGATGCTCAGGCTCGTAGCCCATAGAGCGCATCAGCAGGTCGAGCCATTGATCGCGAGTGAATCGCTTTCGGGCTTCGATAAAACTCTCCATGTTGCGCGAAGAAAGTTGGATAGGACGGATGCTATCAACGAAAAACGGCCGATTCTGACCCTTAAAGACGAAAGAGTCGTCGTAACGTAGATTAATCTCTGCCCAGATTCCTCCCATGAGGAGGCGTTCGTGTAAACGAATCTCCGAATCCTCGATGTTGAGATAATCAAGGTTGAGATTTGACAATCTCGCCCAGTACTTGTCATGGGTCTCCACCAGCTTGACGGAGATTTTGTCTATAATCTCGTAGCTGGTATGCTGCTTTATGGCGGACTTGACCATCTCGCGTTCATCGGGTTTGACGTACTTTGACGCCAGCGTCTCGCGAACGAACTCAAGCCCTTCGTTGATTGTCTCTTCGTCGGTCGAGGCACAGTATTTCCCGAGGAGAAACTCGATGACAAAAGCTGGTACACCAAAAGCGCTGCGCATTCTCCGAAGCAGATCCTTGCGGACGACAAGGCCCGGAAAGACCTCGTTAGCCAGCTTGTCCAGGCCATCCAGGACGATGGGCACGTCGTTCATAGATTACCTCTCACTCACATATCTCGCCCTGCAGTCAGTTTGATTCCACCAGGAGGGAACTGTTCAGCCGTATCGACGTCACGTATGTCCAGCTCGAGCAGATCTCCTTTTTGGAACGACTGCGCTGAGTGGAAGAACAGAGTCACGCTTTTTTCTTTGTCGTCCGCTTCTAAGCGAATCTCTTTAGCCTTGCCGCCCGGAAGCACAGACATTTTTTCGTCGGATTTGCCGAGACGATGCACGTCGAGGGACAAGGTTCTACCCATCTCTTTAAACAAATTTATTTGACCAGTCTGGGTGCCGGATGCCAGCACCGGTCTTAACAAAACTTTGGCTGCCGTCTGCATCAATTCGTAGGTTGGGAGCACGACTTCGATAGAAATGCGTTTTTCTGTTGCGGAGCGGCTCTTCGAAACTAAGTGGGGAATGATGAGCTCCTGCAATGAAGCTCCGCCATGAGAAAAGGACTTCTCAGCCTTGAAAAAGGCCAGACCTGGCGGGACGGCCACTCTCATGTTTGGATCCCAAGCAAACGGAAATGTTACGAGTGGCACATCGGCCGTTGCAGGGACCAGAGCGAAGCGCTCCTTGTATACAAGGCACCAGTCTTTGTCACAAGGCACTTCCTCAGGAAGCTTGGACTCCTCGATCAGAATGAAGCCGTGATCCGTAACCACATGAACGATTTCATAGCCCCAAACATGGAGCTTGCGAATGAGCCTTGCCAGACGCTGGATCTCCAGATGGAGATGACGGACGAGATTGTATGCGCTACCGTGTCCTATATCGTCTGCTTCCTTGTGGCCGGAGACCACGAGGAGTGCACCCAGATCATCGGGTGCCTCCCACCGAGATTCTAGATCCTCGATTGAGCGACAGTCTGCGCCAAACCGAACAAGATACTCGAGCCTTGCTTTGGCCTGGGAGCAGTCGGTTCCGTTTAGGATCGGATGTGGGTAGTTGTTCTTCACTTCCACGGAGAGTTTGGCATCTCCTAGTGGCAGCAACGCTGTCATTCCAATTGGCGTGATCGTCGGCAACTCGGCGCGCACCGCCTCTATCTTGACGTCATGACCTTTCAGTTCCACTTGGATGGCAAAAGCGCAGTCGTACCGGAACCCGTCCACGATAATTACAGCTCGACGTCCAGGGGACTTCCATAGCTTCTCCTCGAGACGGTCTGTCACTAGAGGGATTCCTTCAACGTCGGCGGTAGACTGCTGACTGAAACGTTCGAAGAAGCGGCTGTTTAAGAGGTTGGCATAACGTGCATATGATCGATCCGCTACCTGAGCTACCTCAGGAAGTCCCAGTTCGTCAGCCTCCTTGCGAACCTCGAAATGGGCAAAGTCTATGATAGAGGCCTTCTTCGTGTAGAATCTGGCCAAGTCAGCCACACTCTCGCCGGCCTCCATTTCGGTTTCCGCGTTGGTACACTCCATGACCAAGTCGCCAAGCTTTTCGAGAAATGACCAAGCTCCTGCCGGTGTCTGGCTGGCTCTGGCGAATTCCGCCTCTCTTTTGATTCGCTTTCCCTCTTTCTCGAAAAAAGCCTGCGTGGCGGTAAATGTCTTTGCAGCCTTGCGAAACCCTGCAAAAAGAGCGTCCCACCGAGCCCTGACAAGGTGAGGAAATCCAAAAGATAACCCCTCTCGGTTCGAGGCCCATTTTGTCAGATTAATGTCTCTCTCTACATCCTGAATCCAGCGATCCCAGGCGATGCGGCTCTCAGTGTCCTTTAGCCAGCGCTGCAACAAGTCGCTGTGGTGGGCACGAACGGTCAGGGACGGCAGGCGGTCGAGAAATGGAAAATCACTTGGCTCTCCGTAGCCGAGATAGGTTTCCGTGAGCGCGAGTATCGCCACAAGCTCGCGAATCCATTTCCGCGGATCATCGAGCGGCAGGGTAAAACCATATCGTTCGGAAATCGCATCCAGAAACTCCCTCGCTAGCCCCCTTTTCGAAATCTCTTGCCAGGTTGTTTCCGGGTCGACCGCTAGATCCAAAATGGTTTGATCTACGTCCCCGAGCAGACGAGACTGTGCGACTTCCGGTGTCAATGTGGTCTGCCAAAAAGCAAGCGGCTGAGAGACAAATTTTGCCACATATTTTGCGAGTAAAGAGTTTTCTCCTCCATCCGACAGTTTGCGCTGGTCTGAAGGATTTGACGTAAGACTCACCCCGGACTGTTTCAAAAAAGTGAACAGTGTTACCCGTTTACCGTTGGTTCGATAAAGTACCCCAGCGACACGATATTCCGTCAGCAACTCCAAATGGTGCTCGCCACGTTGGCCTGGGCTGTCGAGTCGATCCTCGGACATGGGAAGGTAGATAACGAACCGCTGTTTCTTGCGCTCCTTAGTAGAGAGACCGGCAAGGGTCACATGAATTTGGTGTTTGAGCCAGATCTGTCCATGAGACTGACTCGCATCGTATTCAAGCATGGTAAAAGGCCGCTTCTTCATGGATGACAGGTGTGAGCGAATGGCCGGCAGGAGTCGAACAAATTCCCGCTTCTCGTCAAACCACAGGCAGACCTGCGCCCGCTTCTCGTGGAGAAAGCGAGCATTAATCTGACTTGTGAGGCTTTCCCAGAGCATCAAACCACCTTCTCCTTGCGGAGGACTCCCGCGCGTTGCAGCGGTGCGATGTTGACCGTCACACCGTCGTCAATGTCGGGGTTCCAGCCCTTCGGACGCTCTTCTGGCGACTTCCAAGGTGTAAGGATGCGGAAATCCCGGTCACCGCCCTCTTTGCCCTCGAAAGAGCCCTCCTGCACCAACCGGAGCTTGCGATCCAGTTCCTGGACTTCTTCGAGCTTGGCCTGCCATTCCTGTCGGTCCTCAGGGCGTCCCTCCTGGGTTGCCAAGGCCGCCTCTCGCTTAAAGGCCTGAATAGCCTCACGGAGGCAGGTGCCGCGTAACTTGGCCATTCTATTGCTGTCGAACTTGTGGTAATGGCATAGCGCTCCGAAAGCTTGCGGCCCTCGTCCCTGTTTGCTGGTGATGTGCCAGATGATTGGCCTATTCTTGTAAAGAGAACAGTGAAACTCAAAGTAGACATCTTCGATCCACTGTTCAATACTTGCAACTGTTCGGTAACCCGGGACTCTGGCCTTCAGTTCGTTGACGATTTCCACTTCGATTTTGTTCACGTCATGATCCGGAAAGAGGATTGCAAGCTCGTCCCGCACCCGGTCTATGAGAGCTGCCTTCTCGGCACGGGCCTCAAAAGGCACGATACCGTCTTCGTCTGCATCGACAAATCGTTTGACCGCGTAGGAAAGTAAACGCCAGACATGCTCCATGCGCTTCTGTTCCGACGATTTTCCTTCCATCTGCGGCCAGAGGATTTCGGGCGGACGCTCGCCCAGTGTTTCCTCAATAGTGTTCCGAGTCTTATCTGGAATGCCATACAGCTTGTAGATCTGCTCGTTGAGATCAGCATAGATCTTTCGGATGCGGGTCTCTTCTGACGCCTCAAATTCGGCGAGCCTGTCGAGCAGGGCTGGGACTGTGAATTTCGGATTGATAATGGCCTCGCGTAGGAGCCAGGGTACGCGGAAATGCGTACATGTTTCGTTGCCTTCGTCCCAGGAGGCTTTTGCGTCGCGAATAGCAATAGCCATCCCACCTAAAGTATCCTTCTGCGTTTCCGAAAGAGCCGGGAAAGGGACCCTCTGAAGGACGCCCGACTCCCAAGAAAACGAAGTCAACGAACCCATGATGAACTCAGCCAATTCGGAATTGAGTATTGCTGCCGCTGGTGCCGTCAAAGACAAGTGGCGTGGAAAGAAGACCGGGCCTTTATCTCCAAAAATGCAGCCTTCAGGCATCCAACGGATGTTGAAACCTTTTGCTGTTCTTCTCGGCCAGGTAAGCCCGGGACGATTCAAATACTCCGAGCTACTCGACGTCAAGAGGACATTGAAATTGGACTTCCGTTGCGAATAAGCCCTATGAGCCTCCTTGTCCCATCTCACGATCAGGTAAACATCACTATAGAATCGCGAGAAATCACCGCCTTTTGCGAAAGGCGGCCACTGCTTCCCTGTCCCGACATTACGAGGTTCAATTTCCCACCACATTCTAACAAATCTTTTGTCATCAAAAGTTTGGTGTCCAATTTTAGTTTCACCGAAAGTGGGACATATCGGGGAGTGTTCTCTGAACAAGTGCGCAATTATTCCGATTCTTTGGTACGCTAGTGGCGAACCTTCAATAGTGGCAAAATCTCTACGATCAATGTCAAAACGGATTCCGTTAGCTTCGTGTCTCAGTACACTGATGAACACTGAATGGCGACGGTCAGACGTACCTACTCCAGTTCCTCTAAATCGCTGGAGATTGATGAAGGCGCAGCGGGCACCCTCGCTCACAACGTAGTACGCCCGACGCGCCTGCTCCTCTGTGGTCTCAATCCCTTCCCGTGCCTGCGTAGCCTGAATGGTGGGGACCATGAGCTTTCGTCGCAGGTCCGGGTCGGCAAGAATCCCCTTAATGTCAAAGCGCTTGCGTTCACTCATGGGTGGGCTCCCATTTCTCAATGGCCAGGTCCAACCACTCCGCAATAAGGCCGGCTAGCGGAGCATAGTCCTTGTGGATGCGACCGGCTTCGCAGGCGACGTAATAGCGATCCTGATCTCGGCGTCGATCGTACACATCGAGCCGCAGTAAGCCATTTTGCATGAGGACGAGATTTGCCAGGATAAAGGCCATGCGTCCGTTTCCTTCACGGAATGGGTGTATACTCAGCAATTCGATCATCAATTCACTTATATATTCTATGACCACCTGATCATCGTCAGAGATAACTGGGGAACGAGAAAAGACCTGCAGCTCCAAACCCTTCATGAGGGGGCCGATGCCAAGCGTTGGCAACGGCCATTTGGTAGGGCCATCACCTTTGTGCAACGCGACCACACGCCACTCACCGGCAAAAGGATAAATTTCGCCCATTAACGCCTGGTGTAACCTACGAACAAGCTCTATATCAATGGGCACAGGTTCCGGCCTTTCCAAAAGATCTGCAACCAGCTCCATGGCCCTTGCCACTCCCTCGTCCTCACGGCGGTCAATTTCTTCTTTGTTCAAACAGCCTGCGTAGTTCAGACAAATACCGTCATCAGTTTCAATCCAGTCCCAATCACGGTCATAATTGCGCCACGGAATTGCGACCACTCGTGCTGAATCAGGAGGCACTACCTGTGCTGCCAACTCATCGGCCTTAGCTTTGGATAACTTCCGCTGTCCCCTTGGAACTACATAGAAGTCATCCGGTGCGCCGGCTTGGTAAAGCTCATTCGTCTGCTTTCCCTTGCCTGAACGGAACCTGAAACCGAAATCCTGTTCTTCCCATCGCCAGACGATCCGCTTCATTGCACACTTCCTTTCACAACCATGGCGGCGGTCTCGACCGTGGCGTCGTCAAGGATGCCGAATCCCAGGTCAAGCATGAGAATGAGAGGGTTGCGTTTCAGCAGAATCTCGGTCCGGAGTTTTTCAAAGTCTTTGAGATTGAGGAACGTGCTGGAGACGAGGGCACCTACATAGCCATACTCCTCCACGAGCTGAGTTGCACGGTCGATAAACGTTGCGTAGATGTTGCTCTTGGTAAGCGGGTACGCAGTTTTAATGAAGTCCTTAACCTTTGGTACGAAGGCGCCGTACGGAGGATTCATTACAACGACATCGAAGGAGCGCGAAAGCACTTGAAGCAACTTGAGCCCTTGCACCGTATCCTTGGCAAAGAGCTGCTCGCTCGGATCGGTACCGCTTTCAGCGGCAGCCTCTTCCAGGGCCGTGATCAATTCTTCTCGGATTGCCGACGCCTCCTCTTCAAGGAGCCTGCGCTCTAGCTCCAACTGGTGAGTTTCCTTCTTCTCCCAATCTTCCAGAAATGTGCCGAGTTCCAACTGCTGCTTCTCTTTGGCCTTGATAAGCTTGGTGAGACCCTTAGCTTTCGCCTGCTCATCGATCCAGTCTTCCAACACATCAGCGACTCCTTCATGCACCTGGATAAGACTTCCCAGCTCTCCTACGTGCTGAAGGTTTGCCCAAATGGTCTGGAACAGCCGTTCCTGAAGCTTGGATGATCCGAGCTTTTGGCTGACCTTGTCAACCAACTCTCGCAGCCTCTCCTCTCCGAGGTCTACAGCATTGGCCACGACCAGGTTTGTTCGTGTAATTCGCACGTTCTGTGGAGCATGGCCATTTCTGAGGGCGACCTCCTTTGCCGTGAGTAGGAGTGAAAGAGAAGCTATCTGGATGGATCGAGGATCGATGTCAATCCCGAAGAGATTATTCTCGATGATCGCGCTCGGGATGTCTTTGATGTCATCTACCGAAGGATTGACCGGCCAATCCTCCTCACCGGCATGTTCGATCTCATCAAGGTACATCTGGTGGAAGAGGCCAAAGGCATATTGCCCGAAATGCATGGTCCCACAGGCCGGATCGAGCAAAGTAATGTGTTTGGCGAATTTGAAAGTTTCGAGCTGTCCCTCGTCAGTAATTGTTTGGAATCGGATCTTTTCGCCGGTTCGTGGTACCAGGTAGTCAGCTACAGGTCTGTCATCCGTTCTCCCTTCCGGTAGAGGAGGCGGGTCAGTAGATTTCAGAGCAGAATCCGGATGCATTTGCAACCAGAGGCGGCCCAGAGTGTTATCGACCAAAGCCTTGACGACCCAGGAAGGTGTGTAAAACTGATTCATGACCGCCAGCTCGTATGGGGTGCGTGGCGTTCCACCGGTTTCAGCTCGGATGCGTTTCTTTTCCTCCCTGTTGAAGAATTGATAAACCCATCCCAGGAAATCCTGGGCCCTATAAGCGGCTTCCGGAAGCTCCTCGTTGATCATCCGAATTACTTCAACCAGACATGCATGGGTCGGCCAAATACATGAGTACTCGTGGTCAGGATCGAAAAGAACTCCGATCTCCGAATTGACGTATTGATAGGCAGAGGTGAGAGCGTCTCTGAGCAGCGCTTCCTCCGCTTCTTCCTCGTACTTGTAACGTGAGCCGCCTGCAGCCCTGAGATCTCGCATGTAACGAGACCGGTCCTGCCCCAGGATGCGGGTGAGAACTTCAGTCTGTTCCAGCTCACCTCCTTTGGGGGCGGGAAGGATAAGTATTTGTCGCTCCTCCATGGCTTTGAGACCAACTAACCGATTGAGTGTGGTGTAGGCCAGCTCGCGAATCACGTTGTCGTAACCCAGCTGCGGCGACCCTTCAGATAGCATTTCTCGGTTGAGCAATGCTTCGGCTCGCGAACGCACGGATTCCCTGGCAGGACTTAGCTTCATAGAAGCCAAGGGTCTGTGCTTTCCATTTCGTTTAAGCCCCAGTCTCTCGAGCTGAGCGGCGATATCCTCCTCCAGCATTCGCCGGACCTTCAGTACCCAGGATTTGACCGCCTCCTTGTGCTTATCCGAAAGAGCTTGCCGTCCGTTCTGCGGGCTCATTTCAAAACCACCGTGTGACCTTCTTTGATAAGCTGCTTCAGCTCCTGGGCAACTTCAGCGAACACCTCGTCCACCTCGTCCGGCGTGGATAGGCGTTTACCGGCGAGCTTTTCACTTGCACGCCAGACTAAAGTCTTTTCCTCCCCCAAAACAGGTTCTGCCAGACTCTGCAGAGCGCCGAGCACCTGCGAGTAATAGCTTGGCAGGGCCACCAAAACCAGTTCTAGCGCACCAAGGCTTCTCTTTGCCGCAGCCTCAAGGAGGGAGGAAACTGTTGGCAGAGAGATCTCAGGGCAATAGCACGCTTTGCCAGGTCCGAAGACATCGTCTATCACTTCTTCGCGTTGCGGAGACGTTGCCTCCGCATACGCCTGCGATGCTTTGATTTGGGCAAGAACTTCTTCCACCTCGGATCTGACTTTGCCGTACACATCCGAGTACACTTTCCGATAAGCATCCAGAGCCTGTTCAAATGCGCTTCGGTAATCGACCCAGCGCTCGATGACCTCTTTTGATTCGATGAGCGCTTCCATGTCGGCCAGAGCCTGTCCAATTTTCGATGAAAGAGGATGGTCATCAGGAACCGGGTGATTGACGGCCATTACAGCCAGTTTCCTGGACAGATCGTACTCGTGGTGCCTGTTAGCGTCTAGAAAGTTCCTCAGGATGTTGAGCGCTCCATGAAGCTCAATCCATTTGTCCTTTTCGGCCAGAAGTGCCTTGACCGCGGTTGTGGGATCTTTTGCCGTGGTCGGCTGTTGGAGACAGTCTTCGGCTCCAAGGATAGCATCAGGAATAGGGAGTCCCTGCTCCTTGCGAGCCATAGCGTCCAGTGATCCAGCTTTCAGCACCAGTCCTAGCTCGCGGATCGCCCCCGCGATAGCATTGCCCGATTCCGGGGTCCCGGTAGCGCCCATTGCGATTAGTGCCTTACTTGCTTCTTTGAGCTCGTCCACCGAGAGGCTCGTCTCAGCGATCCGAAAGGTTGTCTTCTTAAACTCGGTGATTTTCGAGAACGTGTCTCCAGTATTCTTATAGTCATAGAGGGGATGCGACCCTGCCGACGTCTGTTGCTCAAGGTATATGGCTCCGGCCCTGAAACATGCCGCCAGAACGAGTCTCGTCAACTCGTCGGGCCAGCCAAAGGGTGCCCGGGAGAACCCTTTGAACCCTTTGTTGTCCTTGGCGTCCAGAAGCAGTGCTCCCTTTGGTTCCAAGTCTTCGTCTTCGAGATCGCCTACGACTTCAAGTACCTGTTCAACAAGAGGGGATTGGTGCTGCAAGTTTCCTTGAGTGTCAAAGAGGTCAAGCTCCACTGCAACTTTGTGAAGATCCACCATGGCCGGATTCAACAGGGCCTTTAGATCCTTTGAAAAATCATACTCCCTGTCAGCCAGGCTGAGTCGGGGATACACATGCGGGATGAGGGAAGTAAGAGACTTGGTGACCGGTCCCTTAAGATCGGTTTCGTTGTCGAGAGGTACTTCCTGTCCTCCATAGAAGACCGTGCCGTCCAAGAAAGCTTTCTCCAAATCCTTCACTAAAGCCACCCGCAGTTCGTCTCGTTCTTTGCGCTTTTCCGAAAGGGCATCCTGGGTGTCGCGTGACGGGTCATCAACAAATCGTTTGTCCCCCGTCACCTTGACCAATGCCTCATAACGCTTGAATCGATTCTCAAGCGTATCCGGAATTCCTGCAACCCACCAGACAGTGCGCCCCTTGATGCCAGCGGCAAGATTCTGCTCGCGGATCTCTTCGATGGTTTGCTTCCGTCCCGTTGCCAAAGGACTGACGAAATGAACCTCCAACTCAGGCCCGGTATCCACGGCTTCGCCATCCACGTACACACCGAAAGAGAAAAGAATGTTGGTCGTACCGAAAGTCACGGCGAAGTTGGAAAGTTTTTTCCGGGTAACGAGGTCGCTCTTACAAATCTCTTGGGAAACTCTCCGCACTGACCCGATTGTAATGCTCTTCGGCCCACCTGGGCGGACCATCTCCTGGATTGCCTGTTCGATACTGCGCTCACGTTCGTTGAGGAACTTCCATTCCCAGGTCGCCTCGTCTCTTGCAACGTAGCCCGCTTCCTGGAGAGCCTCCAGGGTTTGCTCAACCTTATCGCGTAACGGCACGAAATCCTCGTCTATATGCCGCACCAGAAGCTTGGCAAGCGTTTCCGGAACACGAGGCACCCAGGTGATCTTCTGCAGCAACCAGAGGATTTTGAGCACGCGCGCGGGTTCGATATGGGTATTCGAAACTCGCTCGTCCGATTCACGAATTGAGCGAACTCCGGATGCGCCTAAGTACTCTTGGGAGAGCAGATCATTCTCAACTGCGTCAAAAACTTGATCAAAGCTGACTAACACCCCTATCTCGTCATCCGAAAGGTCTTGAAGCGCCTCCATCACAACCGCAATCATGGAACGGACGCCCCCCGAGATTCTGAATCCGGAAAGAGCTTCGAAAATGTCCTGCGCCAGACGGATCTGGTGAGGAAGAAATGGGTAGCAATCGATGAAGCTTCGCTCTTCAATTATCCCCAGATTTCTACTCGACTTGATGTCCGCAAGCTGCGCCAACCGACCTTCGTTGCTCTGATACATGGTCTTGATGGCAGATTCTTGAGAAGGGTGTTTCTTAAGTATCCGCTCCGATACGACCTTGTTTATCTCGTCTGAAATGAGATGCGGTTTAAGTTCGAAACGGGCGTTCAGTCTCCCTATTAACGCAGGCTCGAAATTGGTGCGATCAACAACCCTTTCGAGATCCTGTTGAGAGGTGGCGATAATCCAGATCTTGCCCTTTCCCTTATTTCCGATCATTTCCGCAAGGGCATTGAACTCACTGATCTTTTCGTTCGAATCACCTATGAAAGTTCCCATTTCATCAATGACGAATATGAGGTGCTGAACTTTGCCTCCGACCCGCTTTTGGCTGTCTATCCAATCCACGAGCTCGTCGGCGATCCCTTCGGCAGTAAGCTGTTCGTGACGGAACATGTCGCTCAGAGCGTTCTTTGCAGTTCTGATGTCCGGATACTCCACGGGATTGATCTCCGGCAGTACTTCGACCAGCCGTCGACGAACCGTCATCAAATCTTCGCGTCCATCCGGGCTCTTCCACGGAATGCCGAATTTGGATTCGTACATTTTTTGTAGTTGGTCGTACATGCCTTGTTGTTGAAGTCGGCGTTCAATGCGGGCGACTATGAAGTTGTCCGCAAGACCAATGCTCCGATAGAACTCCCCGATCAGAATTTCACCGACCGAATTCGGACTGTTTAAAGACTGACGGCTCTTAATCTCGAAGGCAATGGTCTTGATTGTGGTGGTCTGCTTGACCTCCCCAAGCCTCAGGTGAATGTCCTTACCGCGGGGCGAATCTGACAGGTGCTTGGTGAAGACATCGATGCAGCTTTCAGACGAGCAGTCCTCTATCGGATCGTTCTGCAAAAGATATCCAAGAACTTTAGCAAAATGCGATTTTCCCGATCCGAAAAAACCCGACACCCACATGCCCATGACGTCTCGAGGGGTTCCGCTTCGACGCAACGTGTCGCTGACATGCGTGAAGGTGTCGAATATGCGCTTGAGCTCAGCTTCAATCTTGTCAGTGACGACGTACTCTCTTATTTCAGCGGCCAAAGCAGCCCTATCGAATACTTTGACCACACCCTCGATCTTAACACCGATGTCTCGTTTGATGATTTCCCGAACCGTGGGCATCAACAATACCTCCTCGGTTAGGCCAGTTTCACGGCGAGGTAGTTTCCGCCGTCCGGTTGATTCATAAAGTGAAGCCTGCCCCCGCGTTCCTCACCCGGGAAGGCGATCACGCAACGAATAGGTAGATCGCGAAGCTCCCTTAAGACATCTCCAAGGCGAATCAGCGGATATATTGCTACGGTTGAATGGACGATGACGCTACCACCAGGAACTTCTTTGGCTAGTGCCGAGATGCGGGCAATTAGAGATCGTTCAACACGCTTCGAAAGGCCCTGCTTCATCCATCTATAATCTTCGAATTCCTCTTCTTGAAGATCGAGGATAGTTTCGTGGTCCAGGCCCTCGAAAATGAAACCCGTAAGGTCAAGTAGCCGATAAGACAGGCCTTTGGCGGATAGCTGAGGCACGAAGTTATCCATCAAGTATTCCCGAAAATCGAGTTCCCGTTCTGGCGGATAGATCATCAGGATTGAGTTATCGGTCTTGACACCGCCAGTCGCTTTCAACGGCTCCTTCAATATCTCCATCAGAGCTTTGAACTTTGTATCCATCAGGACTCACCCTCGATCCCCAACTCCACCACATCTCCCTGCATTCGGAACCGGAGTTCATCTTTTCTGTTGAGCTCGAAAAAGGCGCCGATTACCTCATTTTTCTCCAAGCCGAGCAGGCGAAAAATAGAAGCCTGGACAATTTCCAAGTCTTTACTGCCCGCGATCCTAAGTCCCCGGATTAAGAGACGCACAGGAGCGCCATATAGTGCCGGTCTCACTGTGGTCTTGTTAACGATGCCCTTGGCCAGGCCAAAATCGCGAATACTGGTAGTATACTTCTGTGCCACAGCCGTTTTCGTATTGTCGGTCCATGAATTTATCTCTGGATGTCTGGCCCGAGCCGCGTTTATGAAGGCCAGGACGTCCCCCACACGAAACGGCGCAGGAGCTCGCCTGAGCAATGGGAACAGCAGCTCCAATCCAATATCGGCTACCAATCGATCGTTCATGGCAAGAAGGCAGTAAGCGGTCTGAGCTTTCTCAGCTTCGGATTCAGACCGAATCCACTCGGTCCAGAAAGCCGCGAACAAGGGATGTTCAGAATCCAATAGATACCTGCACTTGAGCTCTTCCCAAGTTTTCCTGCGAGAAAATGTTGACTGCTTTGAAAGCACATTACGCTCAATGACAAGTTCCCTAAAGCCATCAGATTTCAGAGGCCGGGAAGCGGCATCCAAGAGGATTCTGAAGTCCGTGTACAGAGCGGACCGCGCCGACAATCTTGAGAAATATGGCGCTTTCGGATTCAGCGCCACAATCAGATCTCGGCCGTTTGATTTTGGAGCACTCCCTCCCCGCATTAATTTTCTCCGCGGGCTTGCTGCTCACCAGTCTGTTTGTCTGATGCGCTTCCTGATTCCACCCACGCATCTACCTGATTCCGTTTGAACTTCCACAGCCGACCCATTCTGTGAGCGGGCATTCCCCGGCCAGTAATCCATGTATAGACCGTATCTTTGCTCACTCCAAGGTAATCTGCGATTTCGTCAACAGATAGCCACCGGTCTTCGGCAGGTGACATCAGCAAGCCTCCTGAGTTCCACAGAAAAACGTTTCGAGTCATTTCCGATAACATGGGGCACTATGGGAGTCAATCGGTTTATTTCGGGTTTGGTCGGGCTTAAGAGGATTTTTCCCGCATGTATGGATTCAAACTCTTCAGTAATTCGGGGGAGACCACAGTTTTAGTGTGCGATTATGCTTTCGGACCAGGCTTCCAGCGCCGAAGGGGTCATCCTGAGCCCATATCGAGATTCAGAGGCGCGATGATTACTCAACCCTCCAAGGTTTCATTCAGCAACACCACACCATTTTACGAATTCATCCAACTCTCTGCGGGTCTCCCTCCTGGTCATCTGCTTTCGCCGGAGGATCGCCTCGTGCGGAAGCGGTATAAGGCAGCCATGGCCTTGATTGCCCTTTCGGATGATTGGAAGACGGGTATTCCTTCGGCCTCGATCATTTCTACCCATTTCTCTTCCTGCCCGTGCATTGCCGTTCGCCACATCGCGAAGGGTTTCCCTACTTGCCGGATTTTTGAAAACGAGCCGGTGATCTCTTTGGACATGTAGAGCGCCATCTCTTCTGAAAAATTCGGGTCCGAGAGTGTGAAATCGAATAGCGATGGAGGCATCTGCATAATTGTGCAGTGAACATTTTCATCTTCAGGTATGGCAGAGAACGCATTAAAAAAATCCACAGGGTTGGACATATGAAATTCCATACTCACGCCCGCGTCAAATGGATTGAGCTGGATTTCCCATGGAGGAAATATTCGTTTCAATTTATCGTGAGTCGTTTTCGACATTTGCGCAGGTTTCAAACCGTTGAGCTCACATGAGTCCGTAGCCATGACGCCTTCTCCACCTGACATAATGACGATCGCCAGGTGGTTTCCTTCGGGCGGTTCCAGGTATTCAACGGCCTTGGCGAAATCGAAAAATTCCTCGAGATTTTGAGCTCGAATTGCTGCTGTCTGCTTCAGCATCCCGTCGAAAACCAGATCATTCTCTCGAGCAATAGAACCTGTATGGGAGGCAGCCGCTTTGGAACCTGCCGCTGTCCGCCCGGTTTTGAAAAGGACTACGGGCTTTTGCTTTGATACCTTCTTGAGCAGATCGAAGAAGTCACGGGCGTCGCTGCGAATACTCTCCACATGCAACGCGATGGCTTTTGTGCCGGGATCGCGATCGAAGTATTCGAGCACGTCCAGTTCACTCATATCCATCTTGTTTCCCATATCCAGCATCTTATTGATGCGGAATCCTGAGAAGAGCCAGTTCACCTTGGGCTCGTAAAATCCCGATTGAAAGCCCAATGATAGGCCTCCACGATTCAGCTTTCTAATAGGGTTGTAACTGACAGCAAAGTTATTGGCAGTATTGATCGGGCTGAGCGTATTTGGGCCGAGCGCCCGTATCCCCTTTTCCCTGATAAAAGAGGCAATTTCGCGTTGGAGTTTCTTCCCATCCTCGCCCCCTTCGGAGAAACCGCCGGTAATTATCACTACATGCCTTACTCCGATCTCATCGCACTGTTTGATCACCTCCAATGTCGCGGCAGCAGGAACCGCAGTTACCACGAGATCGATTTTGTCGGTAATGTCCTGCAAGCGAGCGTATGTCTTGAGACCCAGTATTTCTTTGCCGCGAGTGTTCACCGGATAGATCTTACCCGCAAAATTCAGATGAACGAGGTTCTGCACCAGCCTGAAATTGATCTTGATTGGATTATCGGTTGCGCCGACTATTGCCACCGACTCGGGCCAGAAGAAATTGTCCAGAAAATGACCTACTTGCTTCATCATATATGTCCTCAACGATTGACTATGGAGTGACTGCAGCTCCAGGTGCTAAGGCACCCCCCGAGTAAGACTCGAACTTAAAATCTATTGATTAACAGTTGTAAAAAGGAATTGCGAGATAATAAGAAAGGTTGCTTGATTCAGAACAACTTCCAAGCTGCATCAGGACCATTCATTGGAGTGAATGCTTGACCCGCCGAGGTTACGATCACGCACGAGTTCTTTAATTTTTAGTCTGCAAAGTTGGTGCTTCACAATAGCGCTCAATCAATGGAGATATCATTATTCTTCACTGTCTGAACCATGTACTCTAAGCTTGCCATTGAAATAAGTCTTCTTAACATTGAGTGCCTTGCTTCTAGCCCATTCATCAACACCCATCTTCTTTATCAAGCAGAGATTAAAAAGCTTTGTGTTATGTTGCCGGACTGATGCTTTATCCGCATAGGGGTGAAGATGGTCGCAGGGAAAGTCAGTGCATTCATAACAATATGCGATGCCCCTCTTGCTGGTGCAGCCGAATACCGCGCACGGCTTACTATCACCTAGAGACGATATGGCACCCCCTTCATTTCTGCATCCCTTACATCTCGCCGCCTCAAGAGATATATTGAGTCTCTCGGAGATATCTGCCCTGAGCTTTATATCTTCGTTTGCAATGTACATCGGACAATTGAAACAATCCAAGCCACATGGCGATGTCATTTGCTGATAATCCATAATATTCTCCTTTTTGCCTGTTTCGTGGGTCACAACTCCTGTTTAGACGGTTTCCGGGTGAACCCGCTTTCGAGTCTGTGTGACTGATTCATTAATGGTAGGGCGGCCCGTGGCCGCCGGGAAGTCCTGGTTTCGGTAGCGGTCGGCCTCTCCGTGCCGGTCTTTCGCAACCCATCGGCTCCATTCATGAAAACCATGTCGGCCAGGGCCCGACCTACCTCAGCTGCTGGAGGTGTTAAACATTTCCCCTCAAACTAAAGTCGAGCGGCATGTTTTACCTTTGGAGTCAAGCTACATCGATCTTATCTTTTAAATTGCAAAAAGATAAGGATTGGCGCGAAAATAATACGCTTCAATCTTATAACGAGCGAGCGCGTGGAAATTAATGGAGACGTTCGATCCTGGCAAGCTCTATTATGAAGTTCTTCGATTATCGCTCTTCATGCCTGAGTATGAAGCTGGCGTGTCTAAGGCTATCCTTGTAAATGATTATACTGTTATAAAGCGCAGAATTGCTTACATTTGCGAAGAATTGGAAAGAATCGGGTTCTTGTACTCGCTGGGTCCTGCCCGCGAGCTTTACGACGTGATTTTTGAACAAATCAAGAAAAGCGCCGTCAAAGGAGAACCTGAGAATTGGATACTGTTACCGCCACAAACTGTTCACCGTTATCACATGCACGTAAGAGATTTGTCCGTCAGCCTAGAGCGTGAACTATCAAAAAAACTGGTAATGTTTTTGCCGGAAAACAAGATTGGTTATTTCGATGGCTCTAAAAACCTGTTCTCAATTAAAGTTCGAGAAAGTTTTCCTTCTGCCAATATAGACATGGACGAGGCGGCGAAGTGTTTTGCCCTGGAACGCTATACCGCGTCAGTTTTCCATTCAATGCGCATAATGGAAGCCGGCTTGAATGAAATGGGTGAAAGTCTCAATCTTGAAGTCGGGAAGAACCTGGAAAACGCACTACAGGACATACAGGAAAAAATTGATTTCTGTAGCCGTACCCCAACCTCCGCATGGAAAGACGTCCAATCATTTTATTCAGAAGCAGTAAGTCATATTGCCAATCTGAAGGATGCATGGCGTAATTATACAATGCGCATCAAACAACATTATGACGAGCCGGGGTCAATGGGGATTTTGAATAGTGTTAGTGATTTTATGCGGCATGTTGCGAAAAAGCTGCACGAATAACACTTGAAATTTTTAAGAGATTTTCTGGGGAACCCCTTTTTCTGCAAAGAATCATTGCATTAGCTCGGCATTAGCCCCAAGGTAGCCCGGCAATTTATTGCCTGAAAGTGGTGAAAGGAAATTTCACACTGAGTCCCATCGGGACGACTGCGTCCCTGTCTTCGGGGGACAATGCTTTTCAGCCGTCCCTAACGGGACTTCCCGGCTTATCGGCACCATTGGTGCCGGCGATGAATCACCGGCCTATTGCCAAATCGTCCATCCTGGACGCGGGGGCCTCGACACCAGATCCTCACGGAACGCACAGCAATCCCTGCGGAGCCAACACACTGATCCATTCCGCAAAAAAATAAAGTTCTCCAGACCTCTCTCCAAAGAGTCTAACATGATGGTGGATTAGAGCGCAGGGCTCACCTTGCCGGCATAGATTGGGATCGGAGTGTGATGCCGCCCCAAGTCCCATTTAGGTCGTGTCCGGTAAGTGGCCTGTTGCCGGAGGGTAGGGCGGCCCGTGGCCGCCGGATCATTCACCAGCCATTGGGGTGAGTTCATAAAACTGTCCCTTGCCTCCGATCGACTTAACGCCTCCACAAAGGCATTGCTTCCCGCGGCCGCAGCACCTTTTGCGAAAGACTAACTCACCACTGTCAGGTGGAGTCCAATCGATAACAATCGCTGAAAAAATGGACTTTTTCAGACACATGCACTCAACAGCCCACCGATGTCTCTTGACACATTCCCTTCAAATTGTCTTGAGCTTCACGGAGCCCCTGGGCAGCAGCTTTTTGATACCATTTGACGGCCTGCCGGTAATCTTTAGGCGCTCCAAGTCCCTCGTCGTACATCACAGCCAGGCTGTTCTGAGCGTCGGCATGTCCCTTTTCAGCAGCTTTGCGGTACCACTCGGCAGCCTCTGAATAGTTCTGTGGCACGCCAAGTCCTTCATAATACATTGCCGCCAAGTTGTCCTGCGCGTCCGCGAGACCCTGCTCAGCAGCCTTGCGATACCATTCGATTGCTTGCGCGTAATCGCGAGAAACTCCTTCGCCCTCTTGATACATCACCCCGAGACTGTTCTGGGCGCCCGCAAGTCCCTGTTCGGCAGCCTTACGGTACCATTCGGCCGCCTTCGAAAAATCCTGAGGCACTCCAAGTCCTTCATCATAAATCCCCGCCAGATTGTTCTGGGCTTCTGCAAGTCCCTGTTCGGCAGCTTTGTGAAACCAGCTTGCCGCCTTTGAGTCGTCTTGTTGGACTCCCTGACCTTCCAAGTAGTTCACGCCGGTCTGGAACATCATGTCGGCCGATTCCTGTGCTCCTGACGCGACGAGATCCGCTGTCATGATCAAAACCAAAAAGAGCTCGCTGTTATCACAATCGAACCTGCGAGCAAATATGCGTGACACCGAGCTAGCGGTGATTTGGTATAATTTTTCATCGTCCAATCCTCCGTGTCGTTGACTGCATCTCCACCATATGAACTTACTAGATGGTTAATCACTGACACAGAGAAGGGCAAGAAAAGGGATGTCTATTTTCCTGGATGTGTGTTTCCGGCGCTCAGACGATTTGGCCAATCGTCCAACTCTTCGGGTCGTGGACGTCACAAGCAGAATTGCTCTTATTATTATAGCGTGTTCAAACGGCCGATTCTCGGCCTCCAGCCGGATGAGAAGTTCTTGAGGGATCAAAACGCCGAGTTTAATGCGGAAGGGTGTGAATCGATCTTCCTTTGACCATATGTATTTAATTTTCCCGGAGTATAGCAATTAAAGACGGAGTCTTCGGAATTCGACGGAAACCGGGTGACTGAAGCCTAGATGACAGACCACGCACCGCTGGACCGGGGAAGCTCGGCAAATTTGGGGATACGGCAAGTCGCCCAATCTTCAACGAGATTATATCTCAGCAACAACAATAAGTCGTTGCGTTAGTAAAGATTTCTCCATGAAGAGGCTTCTCTAATACGCGTAACACAAGCCAAAATGAAAAACTAACGTCGCCTCATTGGCGGCCGCGACGGCGCGGTGCGCACTGGAGCACGCTGAATAGGCGCCGGACGTTGTATCCGCTGTGGTCGTTGCTGCTGTTGCCTCGGTTGCTGGATCCGCTGCCGTTGCTGCTGTTGCTGCTTTTGTTGTTGTTGCTGCTTGACCTGTTCTTGCTTTTGCCGTTCCTGCTTGAGTTGCTGTTCCTTTTGCCTCTGCTGCTGCAATTCCTGTTGTTTAGCCTGTCGTTCTTTTTCCTGCTGTTGGCGAAGTTGTTGCTGCTTCAGTTGTTCCTGCTTCTGCTGTTCCTGCTTGATCCGCTGATCTTTTTGTTGCAGCCTCTGCTTTTGTTGCTCTTGCTTCGTCTTCAACTTCTGGTTCTCGAGATTCTGCTTTTGTTTAGCCTTTTCCTGAAGCTGCTTATTTTGAGCATCGGTCAAGGGTTTGGTTTTGCTTTTCAGCTGTTCCTGGCGAATTTTTCCGGATCGACTTTCTTTTGTGTGGAAGCCAGTTTATCCTTGGCGTCTGCAAGTTTCTTCTTGTCATCCTGACTCAATTTCTTGTTGATGTTGTCGAGTTTATTCTTGTTGTCCAAGTTCTTCTTCTCTGATCGTCGAGTTGTTTCTGCTTATCATTCAGCTTGTCCTTGATCTGCTTATTCTTGTCCTGGAGCCCCTTAAGAGTTTGCAATTCTTGCTTTTCTTTGGGGGTCAGATTTTATTTGTTTTCCAGTTGCTTGATACGATCGGCGATTTGTTGGTTAGTCTTCGACAGGTTGTTGTTGGCATTGTTGATAGCTTGCTGATTATTCAATGATATTATTATTATTATTAATGATGTTGTTTATAATGGCTGTGGCAGCTATGGCAGTTATTCCGCCCGCGACCATGCCTATTCCGAAAGAGGAGATGTCAATCCCACCGAGGTCAAGCCCGCCTGCGCTTGCTATGATCGTCGGGTCAGCCCCGGCATCTAGGGGGACCATCAGGGCCTCGAGATCATCAGGTTCTTGTATTGCGGCAATCCTGCCGCGACCCACATTGACATTAAATCCCGGGACTTCGGGAATTTCCGGCCCGACATGTGGCGCTGAGAGAAGCGCTTCCACGCAAAGCCCGTCAACACATTCCTGCTTATCCGAGCAAGGGGCACAACTGCCGTTGCTTGTCTCAGCCATACACGGTTTGCAGGAGCAAAACCCCGAATTCGGCGTTCCAAACTTTGCCAATTGACTCACAGGAAACGCAATTAAAATCCTTATCGAGTTCATAGCCAGGCTGGCAGGTTAGGGTGGAGCTCTGCGAGAAAAGAGGAGCGACCCCGAACCCAAAAATAACGAGGAATACGGCCAGCAGGAAAGACAAGCCTGTGCTTCTCACTGTTCGACCCCTTTCATTTTGGATTTTCCGGCACTGTGTTCTGCACATTCGAGCTAGCGTTGAATGAGTCGGACGTAAGACTCTCTCAGAGGGTCCCCATTTGAGCCGTATTGGGTCTGTTTACGAGAACTCACCCTCGAGGATAAGAAATTGAATTAAATAGTAAAATACCGATGTTTATGCTTTGCTACCATATTAAAGCTAACCCGCATACGAAAGAAATGTCAAGGAAATTTACTTATGCAAGAATCATTCATAACCGTAGTTGCTAATAAACGAATCGCCCTTAGCGGAATCCGGCGGAAGCTAAACCGAAGTTTTCAGAATTTACCCCGAATTCTCCAAAAAATTGTTAAGATAGTTAGTGTCGGTAAGAATCCGCCGGAAAGGATTAGCATGGTAGCGGACGATCAAAAGAAAAGTCGTGACGTGCGATGCGGAGCCCTGATGATAGCCACAGCTGCTACGTTTCTCTTGATTACCGGTTGCGATTCCAGGCCGCCCGGGCCCTATCAGCCTTCAGAGTTAAAAGAGCGTCAGGAGCAGAAGGATCGGGAAGAAGCGGATGGCAGTTGGCATAGCGGCCATATTGGCAGATCGGGTGGACACATCCCTGGGACCGCAGCGGGCTCCGGTATCCACGCTGATCCGCAGACCGGGACTGTTCGCGGAGGTTTCGGGAAGACGGGAGCCATCCACGCCTCCGCGAGTTGAGTGTCGCATGCGTCGAGAAAGCACCATTCCGAGAGCGCATTGGAGAAGCGAAGTTGAAAAACTGGGACTTGTTTTTCACCATTCTGGAGGTCAGCTTTATTGGGATGAAAGCGTTTTTTACCGGTTTACGCTACCACAAGTGGATGTCCTGGAAGACGCCACGAACGAATTGTCTCGAATCTGTATTGAAGCAGTGGAATACGTCATCGAGAATGATCTGTTCCTTCGCCTTGGCATCCCGTCCGAAGCCATTCCCATTGTGAAATGGTCGTGGGAAAATAGCCAGGCGTCGTTGTATGGGAGAATGGATCTTGCTTATGACGGAATCCATCCCCCGAAGCTCCTGGAATACAATGCGGACACCCCTACGACGTTGCTGGAAGCAAGCGTAGTGCAATGGTGGTGGCTGCTGGAAAAGTTTCCCCAGGACGATCAGTTCAACTCCATCCACGAGCGACTAGTTTCTACCTGGACCAAGCTGAAAGGGCGGTTCCACGGCCCGCTCTATTTTGGTCACATGGATACCGGCTCCGGAGAAGACCTTATGACAGTGACCTATTTAAGGGACTGCGCCGAAGAAGCTGGTATTAGCACAAAAGAAATTACCATGTCCGAGATTGGATGGAACCCCAAGACAGGTTTTGTGGACCTTGATGAAAACGAGATCAGCTCTATCTTTAAACTCTACCCGTGGGAATGGATGCTTTCGGAAGAGTTCGCTTCTCACCTTCTTGAAACGTATCGTCGCATGAACTGGATAGAACCCATCTGGAAGATGGTGCTTTCCAATAAAGGTATTCTGCCGGTTCTGTGGGAAATGAATCCGGGTCATCCAAACTTATTAGATGCCTACCCCGATGCGCCAAGAACGCTGCGCGAGTACGTCCGTAAACCTCTGCTCTCGCGGGAAGGCGCAAACATCAGGCTAAAAACTAAAGACCGGGTCATCGAAATACCAGGTCCTTACGGCCGAGAAGGTTATGTTTACCAGGCCGTAGCTCCCATACCTTCTCTGGATGATCGGTATCCTGTGATCGGCAGCTGGATTGTCGATGGCCAGGCCGCCGGCATCGGCATTAGGGAATCAGCCACCCCCATCACCGATCACGGAGAGAAATTTGTGCCGCATGTCATTGGATGACCGGTCCAGCTCATCCTCTTATGGCTGCCTGTATTATAATGGCCAGAGAGATAAAGATCGATCCCATAAGAACCGCCAGGGCCGTGTTCTGATCCTCTTCGATCTCTTTTGCTATTGAAATCGGGCTGATCTTGGCCATGATGTAAAAAGCCAACCCAAATACTGCGAAACCTATCGCGGAATATACCACAACGCTCAGCATCGCCAGCGGCTTCAGACCGTAAAGATCCATTTCTTCCTCCTGTGAAACCCATAGAAATTTCGGCATAGCCCTTCAATGGCGATCAACATACCACAACTCCCTGCGCAAAGCGGAAAATTCGGCCGATGTACCGGATGAATTGAGACAACAAGAAGAACAGATTCCCTGGACTTTTGAATGTCAAAGGGGCTATCTGATAAGAAGTCGGTCGTTGCGGTAGCCCTTGAGACGGCTGAGATTGTCCCATATCCCAGATGATACATTATTGCAATGCCTTAGCGTATTTTTCGCAAATCGTTGCACAATATCAGGGAGTATTCGATGAGCGCATCATGCCCCCAGTGCGGAGCACCAATAGAAAACGAAAATACCTCGTGTCCGTCCTGTCGGAAAATACTTGTCAATGACGGTGAAGAAGTACGCAAATCCCCGCAATTTGAACAAGCGATACTGCCCGGAACAATTGTGGCTGGGGATTACAAGATTGTCAGGATCGTGGGAAGAGGGGGCGTCGGGAGCGTTTACGAGGCTCGGCAGATAAGTCTCCGCAACATGCCGGTAGCTCTGAAGATGCTGCATCGCGACCTGAACGACAATCCAAACGTCATTACATTGATGAAGAAGGAAGTAATTATTTCAAGGGAACTGACCCACGATAATATTATTAAAATTTACAACCTCGAAATCACCGAGGGCAGACATTTCGTGGTTATGGAATATGTGCCGGGCAAGAGTTTTCATACTCTCCTGAAGAGAGACTATGAATGGGGCATTGATTTAATCGGCACAGTCTTCCTGCAGGTATGCGACGCCTTGCAGTACGCCCATTCCAGGGGAGTGATCCATCTGGACATCAAGCCCGCCAACATTATCATAAGACCCTCAGGAACCGTCAAGGTCTGCGATTTCGGTATCGCCCGGGCAACTATCGCTGACACGAGCAGCGGCACGCAGCGGTTGGTATTCGGATCCATCGGCTTCATGCCCCCGGAGCAGTACGAGGGCAGGGATACGGTTTCCGAGAGATCGGACATCTACGCTCTAGGTGCAACGGTTTATTATGCACTCACGGGCCGAGTTCCCGAGGGGGAGCTATACCGGAAGGGCGTTCCTCCATGCGTATTTCAAGCCTTGAGGCACAATCCCGAGGATCGTTTCGAATCGATTAAAGCATTTCGAATAGCGTTCGTCCGGGAAACAGGATTGAGCCCTACGCGAACAGAGGCAGCTCGATCCGCGCTGTCATCTTATGTCGGCGGGCGTGTTCCAGGCGCAGAGGATTCCACTCAGCCCCTCGGCAATTCGGGTGCTGTCCGCGCGGACCTTGCGTCAGCGGCTGCATCGGAACACGAACTATCCGAAAACGCTGCGAAAAAAATATCCCACCCGACTGCCGTAACTCCCACAAAGGCGGAGCCCGTCATATCCACTGGCGTGAGTGAAACAGGTCCACCAAAGAAGCGATCCGGCAAGAGGCTTATTGTGGCGGGCATTTGCTTTGTATTGATCGCTGCTGCGATTGCGCTCCTTTTCTCTTACCAGAGGGCTCGGCAGACCGGGGCACCCGGCTACGAAGTCGCGGTGCTTGACGAGAATTGGCTGGATCGGAGCCGAAATAGAGACGTGCCCGTGAAGATATATTACCCGACCGCGGGCGATGGATCTTTCCCTGCTATTCTCTTTTCACCCGGGCTGAGAGGAAACCGGGAAAGCGGTTCGCATCTCGGCAGGTATTGGGCAGCCAATGGATACGTCTCAGTGCACATTCAGCATAGGAGAACGGGTGAGGATCGGACCGACCCTGTTTCAAAGCCTGCACGCCCGTTGCTGCAGGAATGGCGGAAGTTTTGGAATCGCACTCGTGACGTAAGCTTTGCGATTGACCGATTGCAAACGCTGAACAATGACGACCCGCGCTTCAAAGGAAGAATTGATCTGGATCGGATCGGTATCGCTGGAGTCGGATTGGGGGCTGTAACCGCTCTGGCACTCGGAGGCCAGGTGTTTCATATGGTTGAGGGCGAAGAGAAGACATTAATGGATACACGGATCAAGGCTGCGGTGCTTCTAGACCCCAACGTACCACACCGTCAAAAAGCTTTTGAGAGATCGCTCTTTTCAAAGATAACAATGCCCATTCTCCACATCGTCCGTGCACAAGACATCAGGGCGGATCGAGTGGGCGAGTGTCGTGCACCGTATGACCAGATTAACGGACCCGATCAGTACCTGATTATCCTGGGTGACAGCGATGAATCCGAACTTTTCGATAAACCTTCTTCTATGGTGACCGGACGTGACCGGTCTTCCCAGGAAATCGTCAAGGTGAGCACTGCCAAATTTTGGGATGCATACCTGAAGGAAAATTCTGCATCAAAAGCCTGGTTGAGCGATGGAGGACTGGAATCCGCGGTCGGCAGAAAAGGAAAACTCGAAAAGAAAAAGACCAGGTGAAGAGAGGAGCGTCAGAGGGAAAACCCTGTGGCAGGCCCTCACTGACAGACCGTAACTTGTCATTGCGAGGAGTGAAGTCCCGCGTTCCGCGGGAAAGCAATCCCGGATGTCCTCCCGCCTTGTGTGAGAATAGAGATTGCTTCGCTTCGCTCGCAATGACAGGTACCAATTGCTACGACATCCTGGAAAGTCCCGTTAGGGAGGACTGAGCAAGCAACATTTCCCGAAGATGCGAACTCAGCCGTCCCTATGGGACTAAATATGAATTTCCTTGCACCGTCACCTGGCAATGAATTGCCGGGCTGCTTTCAGTCGCCCCTTTGGGGCTAAAACGGAGCTAATGCAATAGTCCATTACATAAAAAAGGGTTTCCCGGAAGTTCGAAAGCAGTTTCTATCGACCGAATCGCCTCCAAGAGAATTTTCGGGATTTCTTGGAGGGCTCCAGTTTTTCGAAAACAACGCCGCAATGGACGCATGAATCCGGGGAAGAAGTATCCTTAGGATGGTTACACTTCGGGCACAATTCCGCAGTCTGCGCTCCAGCTCGCGAAAGCTTTTTGTCGAACTCTTTCTTGAGTTTCAATTCCTCCAGGGCTTTCGCCACATTCGAATCCTTCTCACGGCCCGAATACAAGAGTTCGGCGCGGACTTCCGAAGGATTCTCAATCAGACTTGCCAGTTCCGACGCGGCTGGAGACTTCCACTTATCCTCATCGGAATCCACCAATTTCTTTTCGCGACAATTGTACTCGTATTCCGAGAGCAGCCCCTTTGCCAATAAGGCAGAGTAGATCTTCTTAAGCTGCCCCGGAGTCATTGAAAACATCACCATTAAATGGAAATCATCCGGGTGTTCCCTGAATGCGGCAACGAACTCCTTCGCGTTAATTTTTTTCTTTCTTGGCAGCGATTCTTGATCTGTCTGCTCGTCGTATTCTCTGCTCACGGCGAATTGGCCTCCTAAGGGCACGTTATTATACTAAATACGTCATCCACGAGCAAGTTGTCAAATAATCTGAAACTTTTTTTGCTTTTTAGCCTGTCCTGCACTTCGATAGCATTAAAAAGAAATTCACCGACATATTGGCGAGGTTTCCAGAGAATAACCTAACGTCTTTCCTGGCTTTCGTGTCTCTGATTACGTCAATGTGAGTCTATGGATCAAGGCTTTATAGTGTTTGCCAAAAGTAATGGCGCGTTGCGACTCGTCACCCCGGCGAAAGCCTGGGTCTAGACTTTGTCCTGAGTAAAGCCTGGAACCAATCTTTCCTGGATTCCGGCTCCCGGCCGGAATGACGATATAAAGCTAGCTCGAATCAGACAAAACTTCTGGCAACCTGTATAGTACGACTCGAGTTGTGTCCTGCGAATTCCTTAACTGTGGTTCTTAGGCTCGTGTGCGGCTAACCCCAACCTCTCGCCGGCTCATGACCACTCCGCAAACATATGGGAGTTTTTGGGGTGGGGCCCGGAAAGGGACTTTTTGCAAATGGATTGTTTCTTTTGCTCCGCAGGCTGCCCGGTGGCTCGATGGATGAGGGAAAATTTCGGGAACCCGCTTTTTGTGTTGCTCCGCGCACGGCGAACATGCATAACGCAACATCGGAGCGTATCAACGGCTCTCAACCTCACGATGCATGTGGGCGGCACGCCCGGTGGGCCCGGCCTCTCCGGCAATCCCGCGTTCTGCGCGGGACTAATATTTTCACGCTAAACTGGGAACCTGCCGATCTGTCGTGTGCGGTCGCCCAAATCAGTCATTTCTCTCCCTCACGCCGCAACCATTTTGGAGTTTTCGGAAAGGGGGTCCGGGGGGAACCCCGCGAAACCGCGGGGTTGCGAAAGGGTTTTCCCCCTGGTATTCCGCCTTTCCTCGGGTCAGGCGCGTCTGGGCCTGCTGGTTATGCTGCTTCGTCAGAACGCGCCGCGACTGTTGATGGTGGAGGCATTTCAGCAGGCTGGATAAAGGACAAAAGAAAGATCAAAATGCCTAACACCAAATACGAGAGCGCAAATTGGTAAGGAATCGCTTTAGCCGTCCCGGTCAACAACCAGGGAAGGTACACGTTCGCATCAGGCGAGGACGAGTGCACTACCCCGAAAAAGGTGAGCACAGCCAAGACCAGCATATATAGTGCACACGTTCTGAGGCGTCGATCTATCATTTCGGCAAGAAATGCTCCCCAGAGCATCCCGGTCAAAATGAAGCCATTTCCCAAAGCAACTGTTATCAGAACTTCCGGCAGATTCGGTCCCGCCAGGCTCATGAGATCATTGAAATTACCAGGCGGCACGATCGCAGGCGTTTCAAACTGGATAGCCAATAGACGAGCCACCGTTGGGAAAATGGCCAGCACAACAGCAGGCGCATGTTTCGCCGGCGAGCCCAAAAAGGCCTGAGATGTAATCTCCAGAGCCACAAAGAGCAATATGGGCGCGAGAATAGCTTTAGGGATGAGCTCTACAATAAAGGGAACGTAGCCCAGCATCCCTCCCAGCCCGACAAAGATCGCTACCAGAAGCGTGTATCCCGACCGGGCTCCCATCCTTTTATACGCCGGGTGTCCGATGTACGGACACGACTGGGCCACTCCTCCGCATACTCCTGCAATCAAAGTCGCAACAGCCTCAGTAAGAAGTATCTGTCGCGTATCGAAGGCGTCACCGGCCACGCGAGCACTTTCAGTAACATTTATCCCTCCCACAATCGTGAGAATGGCAAAGGGCACCGCGATCGGGAGGTATTTAAGCGCAGGGATCATGCCATCGATGAAGTCCAGGGTGGGTATCGGCAGAGCAGGCTGGAGCTGCAAGCAAGGCACAGTATAGCTTCCCCCCAATTGTGCATCAAGGCCCAGGTAATGAGAAGCGTGATAGAGCAAGGTTCCGATAACTATCGCAGTGAGTACTCCAGGAACGTTCTTCGGCAAACGAAGACCGGCAACGAGAGAGTACAGAACAATCCCGAGAGCCAGCATCCCCAGGACAGGGGACCCGAAGATCTCCACCAGAGGGATGTACCCGATAAGGGCAAGACCCACGCCGGCGATCGACCCCAACAGCCCGGCTCGCGGCACGATTTTTTGGACCCATGGCCCGCAAAACGACAGGACAAACTTGACCACTCCTATAACAACCATTGTGGCCATTCCTATGTGCCAGGCCCCGATGGCGGCCGCTTCCGGTGACTGTCCGTCCTGCTTGAGTGCTACAAATGCCGGTCCGATTACTGTAAGCGCCAGGCCGATGGTAGAAGGGGTGTCCAAACCAAGTGGCATTGCAGTTACGTCTCGCTTCCCCGTTTTGTTTGCAAGCCTGAAAGCCATCCAGGTGTAGAGCAAATCGCCACAAAGGACCCCGAATGTCGTACCGGGAAACATTCGAAAGTACACAACATCGGATGGAAAATTAAAGCCGACGATCAAGGCCCCAGCAAAGAAAGCGAGTACGGCCACATTATCAAACATAAGGCCAAAAAAGCCGTTTATATCGCCAGCCGTAAACCATTCGTATCCTGATCCTTCACGTTTCACGGGCCATTCTCCTTTTTGCCCCACTGTTCGAGGGTCCTCTCGCCACCGCGGACCATTTATCAGGACTAGCTGCGATGGGCAAGGCTTAACTGTAATCACTAAAGGACATAGACTCGCAAAACGGAATGTAGCCTTCAACTCGGGCAGGCAGAATTTCAAAGCATGGGGATACGAAATTCTTTCTGGCGGGCCAGGGGAGCGCCACGGTGCAAGCGAAACTGTAAAAAAGAGGCTCCCCCGAAGGTATCGCGGAGCAAGATTGTCACACGAACGCATACATGAAGGGGGCACTTCCGGTGACGGCTTCAGCCATTAAAGAGTTTTTGGGTTCTAAAGATTTGGAATTAAAACATGCCAGGGAACTTGCGGTCGCCTTTCATATCACGCTAGCCATTTAGAGTTTTTGCCGGAGGGTTCGGGAACCGGCTTTTTGCAGAAAAAGCAGGTTCCCGAATCATCTCTCTTCCATCCAACGCCGGCCGCATCATACGAGTCGGGTGATATTTTCAGCCACTTTGGGAAAATCGTTCAGCATCTTTGAATCGTGTCCGGGGAAGATCAGATCGATAGACGAGGCTTTGGCCCGCAATTTGTCGTATGATTCCATCCAAGCGATCATATCGGTAATGAAGCAACTCGGAATATCCTGCACGAAACTTTCATGGACGTGAGCGCAGTCTGAGGCAACAATTGCGGTTCCTTTCGACGTGTTCACTGCTACCGCTTGCAGACCGGTCGTATGGCCGGGCGCAAGAAGAGTCTCAATACCCGGCATGATCTGTGTGTCTCCAGTAAGCTGCTGCAAACGTGGTGATCCATCAAGAGCGGCAAATGCGGATAGAGACCTCTCATCGGATACTTTCAGGAAAGGGGCCTTCTTGGCAATAGGGTTTTTGATCCAAAAATCAAATTCCTTCGTTTGCACGTAAAAGACCGCCTCGGGAAAAGCTCGTGAGAACATCTCGACACCGCCCACATGATCCCAATGCATATGCGTGACGAAAACCTTTTTTACATTCGTTTGGTTTGCTCCAATTCTTGCAAGAACATCAACCGGATTTTCATAATGTTTCACGTTTCGCTGATTGGCCAGGCTCGGGCTGCATCCTGTGTCCACTACCATGATTTCGTCTTTTCTCTTAATGGCCCATATGTAATAGTTTCGGTCAACTTCTTTGTCCCAGTCTTCCATCCACAGAACGAGAGCCAATTTGCCGGTCATAGGACCGACGTATTTCAAAGCGTAAATTTCATATGTCGGTATGGTTTTGGTCTCTTCGGTGCCGGAGCCCTGCTCCTCGGAAGCGGCAGAAATTCCAGCCCCCCCTGCCATTGTCCCCATTGCTGCTGCGCTTGCTATCAAGAAGTCCCTCCTCTTCATGCTCATGGCGATCTCTTGCCCTTATGTCATACGTCAGTGGATATTATGTGTGCAAAAGCGTCTTCGTCAAGCTTTGTGGGCAACGTCTCAGTCCCACGAATATCCATCAAGCGAACACCATGAGACATGTGCGTGTGATCAGAGACTACAAGGCGCAAAGATGACTGTTGTGTCCACGGAATGCAAAAATTGCAGCGAGAACACCCTTTGCAGATGCCTTCTCGCCCGGGAACTGAAATTGCAATTGACCTTTGGCGTATGGTGAGATATGCTCAGCAGCCTGAAACAACTAGTTTTTGTGACAGCAAACGGCTACAGCCTGCCGCCGGCCGGAAGCGCCTAAATTTCAAGCCGGCCGTGCCGCTTAGATAAGGATTCCGAAAAATGCTCGAGCTATTCAAGCTATTGAGTATCTATCTGGCTACCTGTATTGAGGCAGCAGCGGGGACCATCATAGGTTTTGCTGCGATTGAGGCCAGCTTGAAGGCCTTTCACCTGTTTATCCATCGTGGCGACATGCAAAGCACCAAAGAGGAAATCCGTTTGCATCTGGGGCGTTGGTTGGCGCTGGCTATAGAATTCGAACTTGCGGCAAGCATATTACGCACCGCAATGACGCCCACATGGAATGAGATAGAGAATTAGCTGCGATCATCGTAATTCGTACGGCCCTGAATTTCTTCCTCCAAAAGGAAATCGATAAGGAGGAACAGAGACGGGCAGATGCATCATCTTGAAACATCCATTTTGAATGGCTTTTGTCTTGTCATCGATGCAGCAAGCGCCTTGGTTATACTCGGTTACTGTGTAGCAGCGTTTATCAAGGCCGTTCGCTCCGGCAGCGCTGGAGAGGCTCATGTCCTTGTAGCGAAAGGAGCACTTTTGGGGATGAGCATAAAGCTCGTGGGGGCATGCCTCAAAACCATGGAATTGCAGACATGGAATCAAATTGGATTGTTTCTGGCGATCTTCGCATTGAGAGCGATACTGAAACGAATTTTTCAGGCAGAGGAAAAAATAGGCACTCCCACTGCTCAACATAGCTCATAACCGTGCTGACGCGACTCATACGATGATCTTGGATCAGAGACTCACCGGCCTCGAATTCTTATCCTCCAAATTGGGCAGAAGTGGATTGATGTCCTTCGCGGTTCATTTGGTTATAGATGAAAATGTACCTGTCGGCTATGCAATGAGCCCGGAAAAAGCTTATTGAGCAAAGGATCCACCTCAGCATGTGGTTATCGTGTGCCCGGTCCTGACCGCGGCTTGGTCAATGTGGACTGATTGTCGCTAATACCTTGTAATTGCCTTTTTTCACGCCGACAATTGCGATGCTTTTCAAAGGAGCTCCGCCTGGCCTCACATACGAAATACGCCCCGTAACACCTTCAAAGGCGCGAGTGTTTGCCAGTGCCTGGGTAAGCGCCTTTGCTTCTGTGGTTCCAGCCCGCCTTATTGAATCCGCAATAAGTTCAACTGCATCGTAGCCCAACGCAGAAAAAGCATTTTCAGCATCTTTACCGTATTTCTTACGGTAAGATTCCGTGAAGGAAATTGCCTTAGCCCGCGTGTCTAGTCGGCAGAAGTGAGTTGAAAAATATATGTTGTCTGCTAATTCCGGGCCGGGAAGAGCTGCGGCGAGGTCTACGTCGAACCCGTCGCCACTCAATATCGGGATGGTGACACCGGCTTTTCTCAGCTGAGACACTATGGCAACAGCGTCATGAGCCGCGTCCGATACGAAAACCGCGTCAGGAGGAGGCTGCAATTTGTTGAGCTTTGCTATCAAGGGCGAGAAATCCTTTCGCCCTCGTAAGAATACATCTTCTGAAGAGATGGTTCCGCCAACATCCATGAAGCGATCTTTGAAAAAGTGGGACAGCACCCGGGTAAATTCCAGTGACTTGTCACTCCAAACGGCCACCTTGCGAATTTTAAGCGACGTGTACGCAAAGTCTGCAATTGCAAAGGCCTGATCGTCGTCACCGCACGTCATCATGAAGAGGGTATTTCCGAGTCGCTTGGGAAGACCGGGGTCAGTAGCTCCCGAGGTGACAAAGGGGATGCCGCGAGCTCGAAATGCAGGGACCGCGGCCGACACATAGTCACTATCTCCATAGCCCAGACCCGCCACAACCCCCATTGTCATAATCTCCTTCGCACCGGACGTTGCAGCATCGACATCGGACTTGGTGTCGATACCGATGATCTCAACTTTCCGACCTCCCAGCAGACCTCCTTGCTGGTTTATGACTTCCACAGCGAGCCTAGCTCCATTGTATCCTGGCCCATCTATGATGGACATGTCGCCGGTCAAGTTGTACAGAGCCCCAATCTTGATAGATTCCTGGCCAACAGCATAAGAAGCCGGCAACAAAATCATCGGCAAGCAGAACATCATAAGAACTAAGAAGCGTTTCATCGATTTCGTCTCCTGGTAAGTTCGCTAAAGCGACCGTGGCCACTACGCACCCGGTTTCTGATTATGAATCCACAAACCGGCTGCTGCAAACGTGTTGACCCATCAAATGCGGCGAGGGCCTTTAGGGCCCTGGGATTTTCACTGGTTTGGCAGATTTACAAGCTCAACGCTTTTCCGGCTAAGCGCGGTATTCAGATCCTCCAGGTCGCGATGAAGCCCCAGCTCACCGAACATCGCTCTTGCTTTTTCTCGGTACGCTGCCGACCTGCTCATGGGTAGTTGCGAAGCGTCGCCTTTTACTGATAATGTGCGCACGGCAATTTCAGCATAAGTCCTGGCGATCTGGGGACACGCACCGAGCCTCTCTCCTTCCGCGATCGCCTTTTGCCACCACTTGAAAGCGCTCTTTCGATCCTCGGTTAACCATTTGTACACTCCCATGAGTCTACAGGAGTCCGTTCTATACGTGGCCGCTTTCCGGCATGCTTTAATCAGCATCTTCCCTGATTTGACAGCATTCCTACGATGTTGGGAAGATTCTTCGCTGTGGCCGCTGCTGAGTGACTCCTCGAGGAGACGGAGGTAGTATTCAAACTGATTTCGATAAAAGTATGATAACTGTATAGGAAAGACTGTCACTTCAGATCCGATCTGGATGGCTCTATCGAGCGATTTCCCAGCTTCCCCCATCTCCTTTCTAAGCAGGTGTACCGCGGCCTTCAGGTAATACATAGTGAATAAAAGGACCGAGGCCCCTCTCTCGGCAAGTCCAATTCCTCGCTCCACATCGGTAGCTGATCTATCAATGTCACGGCATTCAAGGAGCAGAGCAGTATTGAGAATGTATTTGTAGAGATAACTTATCTCGCTTTCATACTCTTGGGCAATTTCATTTAGTCGTGACACCATGAACTTAGCTGTGTCAAAATGGCCCTGGTAGACTTTCGAAAGTCCATGCCAAAAAAAGTGCTCCGCTGCATCCCAGACTTCCCCAATCCTCAGCAACCTGTTCACCAAACCTTCGTTGTACTCTGCAATTTCATTCCACTCTCCATTGAGAAAACTGCGCGTCGTACGCACGATTTCATATCTGCTGCATGATATGGAATCATCCGGGGTTAACTTGGACTTTGAATAGCCCAATATCTTTTTGCTAACCTTAAAGGATACACCGGTTATGGACAACGCAGAACCCACTGTGATAAGCGACCGAATCAACAATGGGAATGTCGCGAAATCGAACTTGAAGATGATGTTATAGAACAAGCATTCGGCAAAAAAACGTTTGACGTCAATGATGGCGAGAGCCTGCCCCTTCTTGCAAAACAGGTCTACTGCCTGGACATCCTGCTGTGTGGGGACTCTTTTGAACTGGAGGAACGGGAAATAAAGGGACAGGAGAGATTCTACGAGACCCCACAGGGACCGAAACGCAGTTGAAAAGGAGTTTTTCGGCACACTACCCCAATAGTAATTCAGCGCAGCGTCGAAATGCTCCACAGCCTCATTGTATCGGCTTCGGTGGAACAAGGCCAGCGCTATGTTCTTCTCAAGCGTGGCAACCTTTTCGGGATCGGCCTCGGGACCTCGCAGTTTTCGATAAATCGCGAGCGCTCCCTGGTAATAGTGGAGCGCCTCATTGGATGCAGCAGATTTAAGTGCCTCTTCGCCGGCCTTGATCAAGCACTTTTCGGTCTTTGCCAGATTCCCGGCGCTGCCGTAGTGATACGCGAGGGTTCCGTAGAATTCATGGAGTCTCTCATTGAAGATCCGCTCTATAGACTCTGCCACTTTCGAATGAAGCTGTTTTCGCTGCTCCGACGGGACTGATTCGTATACGGCTTCCTGCGCGAGCGCATGCTGGAACGAGTATTCCTGTTCGTCCATCCTAATCTGTTCCCTGATGAGCTGTATTTGTTTCAGATATGCCAGTTTGTCGTCCAGGTCACCCACGCGCCTCACCACGTCAGCGAGAATTCTATGGAAAAAGCTCCGACCGATGACCGAGGCGGCTTTTAGCACATTGCGGCTTTTCTCGTCGAGCTTGTCAATTCTAGCCATGAGCGCTTCGTTGATGGTCTCAGGAATGACGACCGAACCAATCTTCTCCGTCACTTCCAAGCCGCTGTCACCATCCTTAACGGCCCCTTCGTCCATGAGCGAGCGAACTATCTCCTCTATGAAGTAAGGATTTCCTCCAGTTCTTTCGATGATCTGTCCCCTGACTCCGTATTGAAGTCCCTTGACATTGAGAATGGTATCGAGCAATGCCTCACTGCTCCGAGAATCGAGAGGCTGAATGCGAATCTTAATGAGAGGGAAAGCGGGGGCTCTGGCCTTCAGATTCTCAACTGCCCTTTCCTCGCTGTCCCAATATCCGGGGCGAAACACATTGATGAACACAATCTTTTGTGTCAGGACAAGGCCATAGACAGAGTCAAGAAGGAGCAATGAACTGGCATCCGCCCAGTGCAGATCCTCCATCACGATAACTATCGGAATGACCTTCGCTGCGCTGATCAGCAGTTCCCGCACATTTTTGAAAACCAGCTTTTCGAGAGGTTCACCCGCTATACCTCTGACCCGGTCGGCATGCTTTCCCAGAAGCTTCGCGCCCATCATTGTGGCCACAAAAGGAAAGACTTCATCGGCTTGACTTGGGCAAACACCGCGGACAGCGGATTCCAGTTTGCCCAACGCAACCTTCTCTGTGTCATCTTCTCGTATACTTACCCAGTTCTTGATAAGATCGATGAGGGGGTGAAAGCTCAGATTTTTGCCTATTGCGACGGCTCTCCCCTCCAGAAAGCGCACCCTTTTCCCCACATCTCGCTTCTTCAATTCGGCCAATAGCCTGGATTTACCTATACCAGCCTCTCCAATGACGTTTACTACCGAGCCTTCGCCGTTGACAGCCTTCAGCACCTGCAGCTCCAGCCTTGAAAGTTCTTGATCGCGACCGATCATTTCCGAGTATACTTCACGCTCAGAGCGCCTTCCGGCCCTCCAAGCCTTGTCCGTTAGCCGGTACGTTTCGACAGGGTGTTCCTGCCCCCTCGTTTTGAGTTTGCCCACCGGTTCGAAATCAAAGAAGCTCTTGGTCAATCTGTAAGTCTGCTCGGTCACCAGGATTGTCCCAGGTTCTGCAATGCCCTCCATCGCAGCAGCGAGAGACGAGGAGTCTTCTTGGGCGGTGAAGTCCATGCGCAAGTCGTCACCAATGGCGTCCACTACCACCGGACCGGCGTTAAGTCCTATGCGCACCTTGAAATCTATGCCGTATCGCGTTTTGAGGGTTTTTCCAAATGGGACGAGAGCCTTCTGGATGGCGACACTCGCGTAACATGCCCTTTGCGCATGATCCTCAGAAGCGATTGGCGCTCCGAAAATAGCCACCATACCATCGCGCCTGAACTCACTGACCGTTCCCTCGCACTCGTGGATCTCATCCATGAGGATACGGAAGTATCCGTTCATAATCCGGTGAACGTCCTCCGGATCGAGCTTATCCGAGAGAGATGAAAATCCTGCCACATCAGCGAACATCACGGTCACAAGTTTGCGCCGGCCCTGGAGATCGATTCTGCCGGCTACAATCTTATCAGCGAGGTGCTTAGGGATGTAAGAATGTGGGCGGTGGTAATCAATGTGCCGCAGCGAGTGAACGGTCGTTTCGATTAAGAATGGATTTCCTTCAGCCTTCTTATGAACCTTGTCCGTGAGAAGAAGCGCATGGTCTTCATCGTGAAGGAGGTTCGCAACCAGTTTCGCACTTTCAGAATGTGACAAAGGCGCCAGACGGATTTCATCGTACCGATTGTGATAGAGCGTGGTCATCACTTCATGCAGTTTCGCGTGCGGAGTCTCGACTGTGGGACGGCCGATACCGAGAATGAGAATAGGGGCGTGATAAATCAGTGGAAGTAGGTGCTGGAGTAGCGCCACAGAGGATTCGTCAATCCATTGCAGATCCTCCAGGACGAGGATCAGCGGCTGGGCGCCGGCCATGCTCTCAAACAATTGCTCTGTAGCGCGAAAGATTTCGCGGCTGATGGTCTCACCATTGAGATAATTGACCTCGTATAAGCATTGGTCTCTCACATGCAAGGTCATCATAGTCGCGATATAAGGTAGGATTTCGGACGACCTTTCTGCCAAAAGAGGAGCCAGTCGACACTGTAGTTTATGCCAGGCCTTATCTTTGTCATCTTGTTCGGCAATGCCGACGTACCGCCCGATGATCTGGCGAAATAGCCCGTAGGAAGCCACGTTTCCCATAGAGATGGCGGCGGTGCCTTCCAACCAGTGGAGAGGAAAAGTGGCATCAGTCCGGCATGCGTGGTTGCGCACTTCGGCGACGAGGCGTGACTTGCCAATTCCCGCCTCGCCAATAAGTGCAATAATGCGGCCATAACCTCCTACGAGGTTCTCTATCCGACGTTTGATCACCTGGAATTCGGCTTTGCGACCAACGAACTGAGAGTTTATTTCCCGGTGCTCGCGGCCGGAAGCATCAACTTCAGCGGCGTTCAGGGCAGCCAACCGTTGGAGCAGAACCTGCGACGCCGCCTGCACCGCGTCGTCGCCGAGGATGTCTCGTTGGGCTTCCAAATGGGCAATGGCTTGTTTGAGTTTTTCGACCTCAGTCATGGTGCCTCCCACATGGAAAACAGGTACGCACCTTGCGAAACTGCGAATCGCATTCGGTTGATCGCGATTGAGGGTCTTCTGGAGGTCCAGTATTGCTTCTTAGTGGAAATCTATCTATCGGAGCACTCCCGCATGTTTCATGACTTAAATAATAGCTACATAACAATTCGGCACATTAAGAAGTTTCGAACACTAAAGCTTAGAAAAATTCATCATTACAATATACCTATACACCTGGTGCCTGTGGTCTTCAAGAAATTCCAAGACTTGACCGGCACCCTACATGCGGGTAGGATGAGTCGACGTAAACGTCTCGGTATCAGGACGTATTGACTGCGAACGGGGGCAACGAAAATGCGGACTGCGTTTGCAGACAGGGGAGCGCGACGGGATTCCGCTTCAGGATATAATATCGCTAGGTTAGAATCATCCCTGGCTCGACAGTTTTACTCATCTTGTGGCGGCCGATACAAGTTGGCAATCCCCTGGGCTTTGATGCTATCGCTGGCGATGTGGGACGTGGTCCCACATGGGCGTATCATTGCCTGGTTAATCGCTGTTTCAATATTCCAAGCTCTAGACCAAGTTTTGTGTGCGGCTTTCAGAAGGGGAGCGCCGGTTGGCAATATT
This sequence comes from Desulfomonilaceae bacterium, assembly GCA_052144015.1. GTDB lineage: Bacteria > Desulfobacterota > Desulfomonilia > Desulfomonilales > Desulfomonilaceae > DATJPW01. The sequence goes on along the minus strand of JBKQRG010000195.1, from coordinate 18,192 downwards.
AGCATTTATTGGAAATGGTGCTTTGCACTGAGTATAGCGATCGACGGCTTGGTGGCCGGATCGTCCGGAATTCTTTTGTTTTCTGTCGGTTCAACGCCTCACCAATTTATCCTTGCCCTGTTTCTGTGTTGCATGGGAGTCGCGGCCGCAATGACGTATTCCGCCAACCTGCCAGCCAGTATACTCTCCATTCTTCTGGTCATGCTCCCCCTATCCGGGACCCTTTTCTATCAAGAATCGGAATCTTCCCTCAAGATGTCAGCCGTCCTCTTAATCCTTTCTGTGGGATTGGTTGCTGCAAGTGTATGGATAAACAGGGTTCTGCTCCAGTCTCTGAGGCTGCGTCTTGAAAAGGACGAACTCGTTAAATCTCTCACTGAGGAAAGAGAGAAGATGGAGGAACTCAGCGGAGAGGCGGCAGCAGAAGCATTGGAGCGTCAGTTGCTTGTCGAATCGCTGAAACGAAGCGAAGACAGATACCGAGCAGTTGTGGAGGGCCAGACAGAACTCGTTTGCAGGCTGTTGGGGGATTACAGGCTCTCGTTCGTGAACGAGAGTTGCTGCCGCTACTCCGGCATCCCCTCTGAAAAGCTGCTCGGACGAAACTTCCTAGAGTTCGTTCATCCCGATGATCAGGAATCGGTTCGAGGCTTCTTGGAACTGGTCGTCAGAGATGCATCGTTGAGAACGCACGAGCACCGGGTGAACCCTATCGACGGCGAAATCCGTTGGTTGCGCTGGAACTTCCGGGCGATGCACGAGCAGTCAGGGCGGATAATGGAGATCCAAGGAGTAGGAAGGGATATTACCGCCCAAAAGAAGGCCGAAGAAGCACTCCAGAGATCCCACGAAGAATTGGAACAACGAGTGCAGGAACGAACGGCCGAACTGCAGGAAATGAATAGAAAACTGCAACTTGAGATTGCCGATAGAATTAAAGCTGAGAAATCGTTGCGTGACAGCGAACAGCGCTTTCGAACGATGTTTGAGAAAGCCAGAGATTGCATCTTCGTGAAGGACAGAGAACTCAAATACTCTCACCTCAATCCGGCAATGCAAGCGATGTTTGAGGCAAAGGAATCAGATGTCATAGGATGCACTGACGATGATTTATATGGCCATGAGCAAGCAAGGCTACTAAAAAGTGAGGACGTGCGAGTTCTGGGAGGCCAAGTCATTGAGACTGAACACACGCTCGTTTTCAAGGGTCGCGAGCTTACCTTCAGCTCTGTCAAGGTCCCTATGATCGACTCGGCAGGGAATATCATCGGCATATGCGGGATCGCACGTGACGTAACCGAACGCTTGGGCACCCAAGGGAAGCGTCCGACAAGTGACTTAGAATTCAAATCCAACTCCATGCGCGGAACGCTGGATCAGACTCGTTTGGCTGCCAGGAGCGACAGTCTCGTTCTACTTCTTGGAGAGAGTGGGACCGGTAAGGATTATTTGGCCCGCCAAATTCACCGGCTGTCCCCGCGTTCGGGAGGACCGTTCTTTGCTATAAATTGTGCGGCATTGGTCCCGGAACTCGCAGAATCTGAATTCTTCGGTCACGAAGCCGGTTCGTTCACGGGAGCCCGCGCCCGCAAACGAGGTATGCTCGAACTTGCCGAAGGCGGCACGCTGCTATTAAATGAAATCGGGGAACTATCGCTGCCGCTCCAGGCAAAGCTCTTGACTTTCCTGGACACGCGATCTTTCACGCGTGTCGGCGGTGAATCCAACATTGAAGTCAACGCCCGACTCATTGCGGCAACCAACCGTGAACTCTGGAAGGAGGTAGACGCCGGCCGGTTCCGTCATGACCTGTATCAACGTCTGAACGTATTTCCCATTCACGTCCCACCACTTCGGAAGCGATTGGAAGACCTTCCACTGCTGGTTGAAACCATCTTGGCCGAGTTGTGCGCCAGACTCGGACATGGTGAGGTCCCCCGCGTAGACGCCCGGTGCCTCCCCATTCTGGCCGAATATGGCTGGCCTGGAAATGTGCGAGAACTGAGAAACGTCCTGGAGCGCGCCCAGATTCTCTCAAGGGGCGGAAAGATAACACCGGAGGAGATCAAGCCTTTGGACAGCCTGAACGTGCCTCAGGAACTTGACGGCTGGTGCTATGTGGTGCACTTTCCGACAGCGCCCGTAAACCTGAACGTTGTGTCTAACGACGTCAGGTCGGAGTTGATCAAGGAGGCGCTTCGCCGCGCATCCGGCGTCAAAAAGGATGCTGCGGAACTCTTGGGGATTTCTGTAGAGGCATTCAGATATCAGTCAAGATCTCTCGGAGAGTGATTGCGCAACCGTTCATTTCTTCCCCCCCCACCGTTGAATTTCAACGGCCGAAAAAGAGCCGTGATGGCCGAGGCTTATAAATGACTCCTTCGTTTCGCCGTTGAATTTCAACGGTGGATTCCGCTCGGCTTCAAACGAGACGAAAATCACGCCGGAAGAGGGTGGCCAATTAGCTATCCGTTTTCACGGTTCTTTTCGGATGCGCTCACCTTCGTCATTCCTGTTGGCACGGAACGTGCTTCTACGAAGCTACAATCTCCACCGGCGTCTAACGCTTATGGCTTCTCAAAGACACGAGACAAAAGAACTCGCGGGTCTGCTGTCTGAAGGGAGTAATTCATGACGGAAGCAGTGAGAGCTTTTATTCGTTCGCAAGGAATCGGAGCGGCCGTGGGCAACATATTGTTGAATCCGGCTTTCGTATGGCTGGGGAACGGTGAGCTGGTGTTTACACCGCTCACCTTCATTCTGTTCAGCTTGCTGGGGGCTGCCAGGCTCCCCTTCGTCGGGTTTGCTCTGTTCAAGGCGGTGTGGACTCCCCTGGTGGCGATTGTCGTGGTGCGCTGGGCGGTCTTGCGTCAACTGGCGCCAGTTCCGGCGACTTGATTCACGGCTCGCGAGGAAATCCGGTGTCGTTCACGGACCCCTCAAGTCCCGGGCGTCACAGGGGAAAAGCGCTTCGCTATCACACAGGAAACCATTTAGATAGATCATCATAGAGAGACGACAACATGTCTATTGAAGAGTACTTTCGTGGTAAGGGCTGCGTGGTTACGGGCGCAGCTTCGGGAATCGGCTTTGCGCTCAGTGAAGTGTTGCTGAACGTCGGCGCGGTTGTCTTTATGGCGGATCGGGACACCGAGACGCTGGCGTCCGCTGTCAAGCAACTAAGCCCACATGCGGGCCATGTGCATTCTATGACCGTGGATGTGACGAATCAGGGGCAGGTTCAGCAGCTGGTTCAAGACGCGGCTTCTCGGCATGGCCGACTCGATGTTCTTTTCAATAACGCAGGCATCGGTCACCTCCAGTCGTTTGCTGGAGTGACGTTGGAGCACTGGCGTCGGATCGTCGACATCAATCTTTGGGGGGTCATCTACGGGATCGACGCTGCCGTTCCGATCATGCTGCGCCAGGGCGGAGGGCATATCGTCAACACGTCATCCATGGCCGGACTCATGCCCTTCCCATATGAGGCACTGTATGTGACAACCAAGTATGCAGTGGTTGGTCTCAGTGAGAGCCTTCGTTATGAGCTCGATGAGGACGGAATCTTGTTGTCCGTAATTTGCCCTGGACCGGTCATTTCCCGCATTTGGGGAAAAGAAGTGCCACCTCCATCTTACGCAATTCCCGCGGAGGAGGCAGCTCAGACCATGCTTGCGGGTGTGGCGAACAAAGAGGGCATCGTCATAGTGCCTGAAATATTTCGGGCTTTATGGCTGGAGCATTACAAGCCGCCTGAATACGGCGAGACTTTTCTCCGGGACGTGGCAAAGCAACGCCGACGCCCCTACGAGACACCCATCGACCCGGTTGAAGCATGGTTGGAATCATCAAACGTGGCAATGCAACGCCGAGGCCCCTACGAGACACCGACCTCGTAAGATTTGTCCGAGTAAGAGTGGTAGGGATTCCAGGATCCGCCAATGCGAGTCGGCATGCGGCATGAGGCCGTCAACTTTCCGTACCGGTAGGTCGTGGCGATATCATAGCCAGGCTTGTGTTTTTATCGGTATCCATACCATCGGATACCCTTTCGTTGGAGGGCATGATGAGCGCTATATCAAAGGGCGTAGTTGTCGATTCGCAACTGGGTGAGACTAAGCCAGACTCCGAAGGAGGGCCGATCTCCGGGGTGAGGCTGGATGTCTCCAAGGCTTACACCGGAGTCCCCGCACTGCTTCAAAAGGTCATCAACGAAAACGATGCAGCGGCTTGGACTGAGATCCTAACCAAGATCGATTACATATATGCCAATCTCGATCATTCCTTGGCAGGGCTGGATAGGGAGACTGGATTTGGCGCTGATGTCCAATCGCAAATAAGAGCCGGAAAGAAATTGCTATTCAAGCCCAACGTGGTCGCCCCCATGGTCATCGACCCTGAAACGCATGGCGAAGGTCTGGGTGCTTCTATCTGTACCGACTGGACTCTGGTGGCTGCTCTCATGCGATGGTTCCATGACAAGCTGGACATAACCTATCACCAGATGGCTCTGGGGGAGGCCTCATCCAGTACTCCTTTTTTTGAAAGTCTGTACACCAGTCTCGTTGGAAAGACCATAACTTCAGAGGCCCTGATTGAAGGAAGAAGCGTGGATTTCTACGGCGGTTGGGCGTTCTTCTTTGTTCGTAGGTACCTATCGCAGCGCCATCCTCCCTCCCATAAGGACGACCCGATGAGGGGATACGATGATAGCGTGGTTGGGAGATTCATACCGCCCGGAAGAGCTGCGGACCGGCTTATGGTCTATGACCTGAACAAACTTCATGATGATCCTTCTAAGGGCATCGATGTGGCAGTTCCGGATGGTGCCAACTACAAGGAAATTACGCTGCACAAAGCGGTCGTAGGCGGCGACGCGCGTAACACTGACGACCTGAGAGACTACCCAGGTTGCGTCCTGGTAAACGTCCCCAAACACAAGATTCATGCTTCAGACCTCATTACCAATGCTATCAAGAACTTGGGCATTGGCCTCTATCCTATGCAGGCTATTTCCGGAAATGGCAACGGTGATTTTCGCTGGAAATACTCGTGCCCTCCTACCTCGATTCCATGCATTAAAGGGCAGTTGCCGCATATGCCGTGGATTGTTGAGATGGACGACAATACCAATCTGCCCGTCAAAGACAAGAACGGTGAATACATCGCTACCAAGACAGTAGGGATGCCGGGAACTCAGGCTGACGTCATCAGAGCAGTGCAGAGCCGCAATGTATTCATGGTACACGTGGTTGACGCCATAGATATGATAAATATCTCTCATGAGCCGGAGCCAACAGCAACCAGAGTCCCTGAGGGCTATGTTTGGTCATCTCTGGACTGCGTGGCCTTGGATCTGTTCTGCGCCAGGTACTGTTTCAAGACTGTCCCCATGACTGAAGGGTTGAAACTAAAGGAAAGGAACGGCTGGCCTACGGAGTTCGTCCATCATGTGCCAGCGGCCAAGATTGAGGGAACGAATATCGTAACCGAAGAAGGGCTCGATTCGCCTCTATTCAGGTATGACCTGTATCGTTACACTGAGCAGCGAGGGGTGGGCCGGCAGAAATACTATGTCGTTGGGTGGGACAACTTGACGGAAACGCCACTTGCGTCTCTGGCGGGCCATCTGGGCAGGATAGAGAATATGGCATTCCATGAGCTTATGACGACGACGATGTATTACAATCCGATCTGCATGCTATGGGACATGCAAAAGACCCTTCTGAGCTACGCCGAAGCCCATGATCGCTTGACGGGCTCCTCACTATACAAGGATTTCATGGATAGTTTCGACGAGAACAATGACGGCGTCATCGATTACGATGAAAAGGGGCGCTGGGGATTCTGGACTCCGGTTTATAGAATACGCACATATTGTCAGTGTCTTGGGCTAACCGGAAAATATGGTCCAGTTAAGCAAGCGTTCTATGGAACTTCCAATTTGTTTCTCAAACCTACCCGCAAGGATTGGAATCCGCAACGTCATGATTTCGCACGGGAGTATGTGCTTATTTGGATAGCCACTCGAGCTTTTGATATGTCACGATCTGAAACGGTGAGGGCGGACCCCTTTGTGCAGGGGATGACTTGGGGCAAAGGTATGTGGCCAAGCTGGCAGTTAGCCACCTTCATGTTTCTTGCAGGCCATATTTATGGGTCTGACGTACCCGCCGGGGTTAGTCTGCAATCGTTGTTCGGCACAGCATTTCAATATGCCGACAAGGCTCTCAACGGCGGAACTTATACGGGAAGCACCGACTTGATGAGCGATCCAAACTCCGTCAATAAATATTTCCGGGCGGTCTCTGCGGGCGCAGACCCTCTAGGATTTACACTTTATTTGCCCGTGGGCTATGGGAGTCTCAATACGGTCCAGATACCCAACGTAGAGGAGACTGAGGACCCAAAGAAGATCTTCACCGCACACTTCAACGGCGGACTGGAGGTATGGTGACAGACTCGTCATCTTGTAGGCATCCAGGCCTCGAAAAAACAATCAGGAGGTCGGTTATGTTTAGATTTGAAGACAACAAATGGTATAGTATGCCGACCCATTTTTGCGGCTGGGACTTGACCCTGAAGCCAGGTCCTGTTGTGGAGATAACATAGCGGTAGCCTTCAGTTATACAACGGACGGTAACCGGCTCTCCGACTATCTGCCGGAAGGATTCGAGTTGATAAAGCCGGAGCTCAACGTAACGTACCAGCATGGTGTAGCTCATTTGTTTATGATCTGATTTCAAATCGAGGTGAAATACTTCATGCCGTCAGATTGCCAGCAAAAACAAAGCGATGCAAGAATGAGGGAAGAATCTGATCTCTCTCTGGAAGTTGTCGTCTTACTCATTTTCGGAGTATTCTGGCTCCTCTTTGGCCTGCTGCTGTTTAAGATTTACAGCGGAGATCTGCCATATAACCCAGACAGTACCTACGGCCTCTTTCTGGTCATTGTTTCCTTTCAGATGATCACCATGGGTAAGACCCCGTTTGGCGACCTTCGACGGTCATGGGCGCTCGTCGTCATTGGAATAGGCACGGCTATTCTTGGAATCGCCACTTGCTTCACTCCCGGATACTTTACAAAATTTGTCCGCATACTGGTTGGAATAGTCCTTTTTGCCGGCGGGATTGCTCTTTTCGTGCAGCTCTGTATTTCTGAAAGAAAGGCGAAGATGTGGATAAAGATTGCGGGAATATTACGGCAACTAACCATAGCGTGCGCCCTTGTCTATGCCTTAACAATCATTTCAGGCCTGATAACACTCTTTCCCGGCCTCAGAACGGACCCACGGACGGCGATTCTTGTCATGTTCTATGGCATGAGTTTCTTCTATCTGTCGTGGTGTGTCTGGAAGGTTGGCAGGACATATGCTCCTGAGAAGCCGGATGACTCGGCATCGACTATACGGAGTTCAGATCGGGCTGATTCACAAGGACGTTTTAGCTTATTCCGGGAGGCCTCTCTTCCTCTCTCGCTGGCAATCCTTATCCTCTCAGGATTTAATACAACACTTCTTGGATTACTGCTCTTTCCGGTCAGCCTGGACATGCTTCCGTTCTCACCAGATGGTCAGTTGGGTCTGCTTCTGACCATTATGGCCATCCAGATGATGACCTTGGGAGACACCCCGCTCGGCCAGTATACGCGCTCATGGTTCATGATAATCATAGGCATCGTATTTGCTGGATTGGGAGCCGTTTCATGTATCGTTCCGGGTATGCTGACCGGAATGATTCAGATACTCCTAGGGCTTCTGAATATCATGGGGGGAGCCGCATTTTTTATCAAACGATTTCTCGCGAAACTGCATGAAATTAGGACTCCCCTGGAGGCCCCTATTGTTGTTCCCCCCATTGTTAGAAGACTGACGGTGACTCAGATGGTGGTAAATTCGATGACCATAGCCTTCGGCATATCCATGCTCTTGCCGGGTCTCGTGCCTGGTCTCGTTGCTGCGGGCATCCTCGTCATAACTGGCCTCGTCCTTTTCATATTGGCCTCTCTCATGCAGAAGGTAGCAAGAATGCAAGCGAGTGGAGAACAACAGGTTATTTAACATCAGACTTGGGACGCGGCCATGTATGGCCCTTTTTGGCCTTCATTGACAATAGAAGAGGTGACGAAGATGTTTCCAAAACTGTTCAGCCCGGTACGAATCGGTGGGTTGGAGATCAAGAACCGCGTGGCGATGACGGCCATGGGAGTGAACCTCGCCGCGGCGGGGGGCGGCGTAAACGACGACATCATCGCTTTCTACGAGGCTCGGGCACGGGGCGGAATCGGGCTCATCGTCAGTGGGCTATGCCGAGTCATGGACGGCGCGGGCGCGGCTGAGCCCTGCCAGCTCGCCTCTAGGAACCCTGCGGACGTGCAGGGGCTCGGGCGGCTCATGGACACGGTGCACAAGTACGGCACCAGGATGTTCATCCAGTTGCAGCACCCCGGCCGCCAGGGTAGCGTCACGGTCGGCGGCGAGCAGCCCGTCTCCGCCTCGGCGGTGGTAAACCCGATTACGGGAGAGGCGCCGCGCTCTCTCACCGTCGCGGAGATCGGGAAAATCCAGGAGGCGTTCGTGAACGGAGCGTTCCTGGCGCAGATGGCGGGAGCGGACGGCGTCGAGCTCCACGGCGCACATGGCTACCTGATCAACAGCTTCCTGTCCCCGTATCTCAACCGGCGTGACGACGATTATGGCGGCAACTTCGAGAACCGCCTGCGGTTCCTGATGGAGGTCCTCGCGGGCATCCGCGCGGCCTGCGGCAAGGGCTTCGTACTAGGCGTCCGCATCTCGGCAGAGGAATTCCTGGGAGACCAAGGGAACGACCTTGCCGCAAGCTGCAGGATCTCAGCCGAATTGGAGAAGGCTGGCACCGATTTCCTCGATATCAGCTCCACCATCCCGGACAGCCCCAAGTTCACCGCCTGCATCGAACCGGGCACGATCGAGCAGGGATGGAAAAAATACATGGCAGCTGAGATTAAGAAGCACGTGAGGATACCCATCATCGCGGTGGCGAACATTAAGGAACCGGCGGTCGCGGAGGCGATCCTGGCGGAGGGCTGCTGCGACCTGGTGGGCGTCGCGCGCGGGCATCTCGCCGACCCGGAGTGGTGCAAAAAGGCGAAGGCCGGCAAGACGGAGACCATACGCAAATGCATCGGCTGCCTCGTGTGCTTCGACGAGATCGAGCACGCCCGGCGCGTCAAGTGCTCGGTGAACCCGACCACAGGCCGGGAACGCGAGTTCGCCAACCCCGTCCGCGACGGCGAGGGCCGCACCGTGGCGGTGGTAGGCGGCGGCCCCGCGGGAATCACGGCCGCCATGGTCCTGCGGGAACGCGGCTTCCGCGTCGTGCTCTTCGAACCCTCCCTGAGGCTCGGCGGCATGCTGAACGTTGCCGACAAGGGCTTCGACAGGGAGAAAATCACTCGGTTCGTTGATTCCATGATCGCTCAGGTGGAGGAAAGTGGTGTCGAGCTACGCCTCGGGGAAGAGGCGACGGTAGAGAAAGTTGGGGCCCTCTCCCCCTGCGGCGTGTTCATCGCGTGCGGCGCGCGACCGTTCATCCCGCCGGTCCCAGGGATCGACGGGAAAAACGTCGTCATCGCGGAAGACGTGCTTGTGGGGCGGGCGGAGGTCAAAGGCGACTGCGTGATCATCGGTTCGGGTATGACGGGCCTCGAGACGGCGGAGGTGGTGATGCGGGCCGGGCACAAGACGAGCCTTGTGGACATGCTGCCGCAGATCGGCGCCGGCGCGAACATCATCGTGATCCTCGACATCAAGGATCGCATGGCGTGCTACGATCCAGTCTCTCTGCCGGGGCACCGGCTGCTTAAGGTCACCGCGGAGGGAGTAGAGTTCGAATGTATGGAAAGGGGCGCCTCCGTGTTCGTCGCGGCTGACACCATGATCCTGGCGATGGGCGTCCGGCCGCATAGGGAGGTCGTCGACCGCTTCAAAGCGGCCTTCCCCGACGCCCGGGTCATCGGCGACGCGGTGCGCGGCGGGCGGATAGTGGATGCGACCCAGGACGCCTACGGGCAGGCGTTCGTGTTCGAGCCGTAGTACATACTCGAAACCGCCGTTGAAGGGGCGTCGGCATCTTCCCTGTGTGCACAGGTTGGGAGCCGGAGCAGCCCCAACTTGAGGACTCGAAAGTTGCGGAAGGGGAACGAACATGAGCGAAACGAATGAGTACTACCGGGACAAGGTTGCCGCCATAACAGGCGGCGCCTCGGGCATCGGATTGGCGCTGGCGGAAACCATGCTTTCCTACGGGGCGAAGCGGGTCGTCCTCGCTGACGCCAACGAGGCGAACCTGGCCCGGGAGACCGCACGGCTAAACGCGGCCCACCCCGGCCGGGCGCTCGGGATCCGGTGCAACGTCACCAATGAAGAGGAAGTCAAAGGAATGATCGAACAAGCGGCTGAATTCGGCGGCGGGCGCATAGACCTCCTCTTCAACAACGCAGGCGCCGGTTTCAGCGGACATTTCGAGGAGCAGACAAATGGAGACTGGGAGAAAGCGTTCGCGCTGAACTTCTACGGGGCCGTGTACGGCATCCGCGCCGTCCTGCCTGTCATGCAGGCGCAGGGCGGCGGCCACATCATCGACATCATTTCCGGAATCGCGTTCATGCCGATGGCCTACCAGACGATGTACGCCGCGACCAAGGCCGCCCTGAACGCGCTGACCCTAGCCCTGCGGTACGAGCTCTGGGAAGAGAACATCCACCTGACCTCAGCCACGCCTGGCACGACGGCTACTGCGATCTGGGCCGCAGGCGGTTCGGAGGCCCCCTCGGGCGCCCAGTCGTCTGAGCAGTCCGCGCGGACGATCCTTGCGGGCGTTGCGAAAAACGAGCGGCTGGTCCTCGGAGACGAGGGCGATGCCTTGGGCGCCAGGAACTGCTTCAACCCCGAGGCTGCGAAAGATGTCGAGGATTACTTGCTGAACGTGGCCCGCCGCCGCCGCAGCGGCGAGTGGGTTGTGTAATCAACGTCGCAGCACGTAAAGGAGGATTGGATCCATGAAAAACGGCAGTTATTTCATCCCGCGTGAACAGATCTACTCGTTCATGAACCCCGGAGCGATGAACAACGAAGAGGGCCTCTACATCAACTGGGAGACCGACCCGGCCACTGCGCGCCGTGTGCTGCCACCGCAGTTCGAGCTCTTGGATCCCGAACACTCCATCGCCATGGTGTATGTCGTCAACATCCGCGAGCCCACGTTCGCGCCGTGGTACATGGAAGGCGGCCTCAGCCTGCTCTGTCGGTACGGCGAAATCGTGGGCGTCTACTTCCTGAACCTCCAGCTCAGCGGCCCGGGCGCCCAGATGGGCCTCTGCAGCGGACGCGAGTTCTCCGGCCTGCCCAAGAAGATGTGCGAGCGCATCGTCGTCGAACGCAACGGCGACTGGGCGCATGCCCTCATCGAGAGCAAAGGCCGTCGCATTTTCGAGGTCGAAGTGGAGATGGGGGGGTACAACGACCAGCTCATGGGACATCTGAACAAGGACGTGGGGCCAGGGTACAGGGGAAGGGGCACCTGCCTCCTGTTCCAGTACGAGTACGGAAAAGAGTCCGATCAACTGATATTCCCGAAGATGCGCCTGGTCAACTATGACAGCGTCACCGACTACCAGACCTGGGAACCGGCCTTCATCCAATCGCTCCAGATGGAGCCGTCCCTCGACGACCCCTGGGCGGAGCTTTCGGTCGTGAAACTCCTCGGCGCTGCTTACAGCATCAATTCCAACTGGGTGGCAGGCGTCAGCACTCTCGCACAGTTCGAGGGTGACGAAGCGGACAGCCTGATTTCATACCTGTTCTCGGGCCGTTACGACCGCTCCACCATCGTCACGGGCCGCTTCCAGCGCTACGGACAGTTTTAAAGCTTCAGGAGGACTCATCATGAAAGTAGATGACATACGCAAGATCCTCGTGGTGGGCACCGGCACCATGGGGCAGAAGATTGCTCTTCAGTGCGCCCGCTCCGGCTACGAGGTGGTCGCCTATGATGCCTTCCCCAAGTCCCTGGAGAACGCGCAGGTGAAAATACCCGCCTTCGCCGCGGAACTGGTGGCACAACAGAAAATGACGCCCGAAGCCTCCGAGGCTGCCCTGTCTCGGATCAGCTACACTTCCCTCCCGGAGGACGGGGCCGACGCGGACCTGCTGAGCGAATCGGTGCTTGAAGACCCGGACCTTAAGGCGAAAGTCTTTGCCCAGTTCCACCAGATCTGCCAGCCGAAAACGGTCTTCACCACCAACACGTCCACGCTGGTACCGTCCATGTGGGCCGAAGCCACAGGCCGGCCCACCCAGTTCGCCGCGCTGCACTTTCTCGACCCCTTCGAGGCCAACCTGGTCGACGTCATGCCGCACCCTGGGACCTCCCCGGAAATCGTGGAACTCCTGGCGGCTTTCGCTAAACGAATCAAGCAGGTACCGTTGGTTCTCAAGAAAGAGTACCCCGGCTACGTGTCGAACGCCATCTTCGGCGCCATGAACAGTATGGCGATCAAATTGGTGTTTGAGGACAAAGTCGTGTCCGTGGATGACGTGGACCGGGCGGTCATGATCCACTTCGGCATGCGCGTGGGAATTTTCGGAATCTTGGACCATGTGGGGCTGGATACCGTCTGGCACATAATGCAAAAAGACGCCAAGACGTCAGGTGACCCGGGCGCCCAGCAATTTGCCGACCAATTCAAGCGGGACTATATCGACAAGGGCTGGCTGGGCAAAAAATCGGGCCGGGGCTTTTACACGTACCCTGACCCCGAATTCGAACGTCCGGAGTTCCTGGGCGGTGACCCCGAGTAACAAGCCCGGATTATTTGGCGGGGAAACCTGCAAGTTTCGCATAACACACTAGGAGTGAAGGTATGAGTCAAAGCCGACGGGTCGGTCTCATTCTGGTGGTGTTCTTCCTATTGGCTTCACAGGCCGGCGCCTGGGAATTCTCGATGAACGGGTATTTCACCTGGGAGTTTTATCAGTTTTCACAATTGGGCTCCAACGGCTTCTTCGGGCCGTACAATCACGATAACAGCTCAGTGAAGGATACTGTGAGGCTCGCTGCTCGCAATGGTTGGCTTGGTCACGAGGTTGCCATTAGCCCGACGTCACAATTTACGGATGATCTGGCTTCAGGTACGGATGTGGCGGCGAACTACATGTACACAATTTTTATCCCGAACCTGAAAGTGAACGAGGCGCTTTCATTTCTAGGGGTTTACAGAATTGGAAGCTGGTTAGACCCTTCTTCGGCATCTTCGCCGGGCAGGCTCAGCAGCTCCAGGTACTTGAATAGTCAGTCTACAGGCCTCGGACAGTCATTTTCGCCCGGTTATTGGCAAATCTGGCAAGCTCAGGCTCAGTTGCATTGGGGAACGTTGATGATAGGGAAACAGCCAAACAGCATCGGTCTTGGTTTGGTTATCGACTCCTTGGAGAACGCGACTGAGGCTGTGCTCCTAAGCATTCCCTTTGGCCCCTTCCAAATTGGTGTGCAATACTATCCGTGGTCGCCGGGCAAAGCCGGTGACTATCCCCTAAAAACAGATCGAAGTGGCTCAGCTCAACCTCATCTTGCTGGCCAGCTCCTGTATGGTGCGGGAAACATAAGTTCTCAGACCTATATCGAATACACCAACGGTCATAAGGGCCTGGAATCGGTGCTTGTCGAACCGGCATTCGACAAATTCCCAACGATTCCGATCTTCGTGCAGGACGCCTCGACAGTTTTCGGATTCACCAATTTCAGATATTTCAACGGACGGTTCTTCTTCAATGCTGAAGTCGGGTTTTATCAGGAATTTTGGCGGCAGAGCGGCCTCGGGTTTGTGAAAGCTCCACCGCCCCAAACTTACCTGCCCCAAACTCGTTACTGGGAATTGTGGGCAGGTGTGATCGAGTGGGGCGCGATGGCCGGTCCGGCAAAGATTAGCTTTCTCTGGGCCTATTATCCAGGTCCAGACAGACGTGGAGGCAAACTTATCGACAGACAGCCGACCATTGTTCCCGTATTTTCCGCTAACGGCGGTGTGAACATGTATTTCCCGTACAGCCTGTTGCTGGGTTATGATTACGGATCGGGAAATGCTTCCATATCTCGCTCTAACAACCACGGCTTCATTACCGATGCGAGTACGTACGGTGTGAGATTGGATTACGCTGTGGCAGCTAATCTAAATGCATATGCAACCTTCTTGTACGCCAGCAGGGTCTCCCAAGGATATGGATGGGGATGGATAAGGCCTGATCCCGCCAACCTCATTTCTCCTTCACTGCAATACGGGCATAGCGGGACTCCAGAGAATGCAGCCCCCGTGGATGGTAACTTCCCAGACCTTTCATTCGCTATTGGTGCTCCCAACATTCTGGAGAGGGACCTTGGGTACGAAATTGGCGGCGGGATCGATTGGAAACTCATCGAAGGATACACGTTAACGGCCCGGGTGGCCTATTGGAAGCCCGGCGGCTGGTTCAAATACGCATGTGTGGACAGGAGACAACCCAACTGGGACAGTGCGCCGACCGCGATCAACATGTGGGGCATAAATCCCAATCGGGTAATTGACCCGATTTTCGGTACTCGTGTCGCGATTCAAGTGGACTTCTGAGAGTGTATTCACAAATGAGTCGCCCTTGAAATAATAGCCTCCGAAAATTATTGAGTTTCCTTTGAGCCTCAGAAGCTCATTGGCGCAGTCAGCGTGAGCCTGCCAGTCTCGGCGGTAACGTCATGATAATACAGTCATTCGTTTGAATTTCGCGGAATTCAACGCAACCTATGCGCCGTTTAGCTTCTTCATGGGTTTCTCCTCTAATTCTGCAAGAATTCACCAAATCGTAACCTGCCGTTATTATGGCAGTTATTTCTAGGATGTGCTTCTTTCAAGAGCATGGCACAAACAATGCATTCATCCCGCAAATCTTTTATCTAATGAACTCTCGGAGAGATGTTATGCACAAAACGGTAAACCATGTAGTATTTGTTTTATTTGCATTTGCTTGTCTGGGCGCCGCCACCTGCGTGGCTCAAGACAATGTCGCAAAAGGAATTGTCTTAAAAGGCTGAAATGCCACAGCTAGTCTGATTCAGCCTTGGATAGCAGATTTTGAACGAGATTATCCCGGAAAGCGAGTAGTACTCTCAGCTTCAACACACAGCCGGGGCTTTGATAGTTTCTTGGACGGAGATACGGATATTTGGATGACAGGGCGTGCTTTAAATGCTGACGAGCGTGATAGAGCAGCTAAAAAGAAAATCGGGTTCTCTGAAGTAACTTTGCTCATGGATGGGGTGGCAATAATTGTAAATGAATCCAATCCGGTAAAAGCTCTGTCGCTGGATCAGTTGGCAAATGTGTTCAGCGGCGGAATCACCAATTGGAATCAAATCGGTGGGTCTGATGCACCAATCAAGTTGATAAATGTGACTCCCACTTCCGGTTTGCCGGATTTCTTGTCACAAGAAGTATTCAAGAAGCCGATTGATTCAAAGGCCAAAGAAATTGACCCGCCCAAGAATGTTCCGATGTACGTTAGAAGTGATCCACATAGCATAGGTTTCTGCAGATCCGGTTTGGCGTTATTCGGAATGGAAAAAGTCAAAGTAATCGCCATCAGTCGAACAAACGATTCTTCTCCCACACAACTCACAAAAGCATCGATGCTGGATGGCTCGTATCCAATAACGAGGCCACTGGGCCTCTGTTACAATCAATCGAATAGTAAGGCCGGATGAATGGATTTCACAGAATTCTGTCGCCTCAAAGCAAAGGAAACGAAATAGGTCTGTAGCCTTGTCCGTGCCAAAATGACAACGCACACGTGATGTATCCTTTGGAGCTCGCGGAGAACGACGTGCCGGCGCTTGCCCTGACACCTCGGGCATTCAATGCAAGTAGGACTATGATGAAGAGTTGAGCAATTCCATTTGTAGCGCTTATAGCCTTGGCAATACTGGCAGTGCCGGCACTTTGGCGAGCGAAGGTCATGGGCCACGTCACCTGCAGCCTTAATGACCGGCAGAAGGCCGCCTTGGCCGGACTGAAGTTCGGGGATTCCAGGACGTGGCCGGACCTGCTGGAGCAATTCGACAAGAGGAGCATGTCCTACGAGGTCAACGTGGCCATGATGACATACGCGAGCGAGATGATTTCCTGGTACGCAGGCTCTCCGGAGGCGGATACGTATTTTTGTCCCGAGCGGCACGGAATGTACTTCGGCGGCTTCGGCATAAAGACCGCTCCAGCGATGGGCAAGCAGAACTACTCGATCGATACTGCACTCACGGGCGACAGCGGGAGGCCTTTTTAGCCACACTGACCGATCCGCAGCAGAAACTCATCACGGAGTTGGTGAACGTTCAGCGCAAGAGCCTGTACGAGATCGTGAAGACCACTCGTGCGATCGCTACCGAACTGCGGCGTTTCCTGAGAGGCGAATCCGCTGATGAAGCCAAGGTGCTGTTATTGTCAAGACGGTACGGCGAACTCGACGGTGAGATGTCTTACCTTTACGCTACCACCTTCGCGGAGGTCGGCCAAAGCCTTACCGGACAGCGGAAGGAAAGGCTCACGAAGATGCGCACGTCCAACCCTTCGGATCGCAAAGGCCCTTTTTGTACTCATCACCGGTGGATATGCCGGAAATCGAGAACACGGATTTCCTGTTTGACTCCGGGTGAGCTGATGTTGAGTTGCGGAATTTGGGAGGAGGCACACAGCCATGCAGTAGAGAAGAGCCCACCGTAGCAAGATACAAGTGGTGTCGCCACGGGCGGTGTTCTACGGGTATTCCAGGAACGATGGCAGCACCTTGCAAGCACTATACGGGTTTTCATGTCATGAAAAGCGACCCCTGCATCCTATACTATAGGGATTCTGAAAAATAGTCGCGGAGAGGAAGAGCATTTGGTGGCGACGTCCCGCGCAGAACGCGGGATTGCCCGTCATTCCCAATAGACAAGCTGGAAGCCTGTCCCACCACTCTGTGTTACTCTCCGATCCCATCGGTTATGAGTGCAAGACTTTTGAGAATTACCATGCCCGCTATAACCTTTCCAATATAAGATTTGCGACCTTTTTGCCGCTCATCAGCATGCCCCCAAAAATCGGACCCATTCTTGGGGCTCCGAAAACGGCATTACAGCACATACCTGCAGCAAAAACGCCGGGAAAAAATTCCTTTGTGTTTTCCAGGATCATGTGTTCGCCCACCTCAGCGTACATCGGCCTTTCCCCCACTATCTTGCCTGTGGGGGTGAGCAATTCCGCGCCGCTCTTCTTCTGAATTATACAAGCGACTTCCGCTGCATGTCCCGTGGCGTCTACCACATATTTGGTTCTGATGGTAACCGGATCGACGTGAAGTCCGCCCATTTCAACCGCTGTCCAATTGATCACAAGTCCTGTCACCCGGTCATCCATCAGCATAACGTCTTCCATGCTGAAAAGATTGAGAATCCTCGCTCCGGCTTTGCAGGCGCTCGAACAGATCGTCGAGACGGTCTCAATCGAATCCGCACAATAATAACCATCAGCAAATAGCGTTGTGCTCACGCCGAATTCGTCCAGAATCTCCTTTCCCGCTTGCTGTACCACGATTTCATTGAACATAATGCCGCCACCCCACATTCCTCCGCCAACTGACAGCTTTCTCTCAAGGACAAGGACTTTCTTGTTCTTTTTTGCCAGGTAATAAGCTGCAGTCAGGCCGGCGGGGCCTCCTCCGACAATGATTACATCCGATTCCAAACTATCCAGCAGCTTCTCGGAATATCTTTTGATTATTGCCCTGGAGATCTCAACATCGTCCAATTTCATCGTGCTTCGCTCCTTCATAAGATTCGGAACCGCTCGGCACTCTCACCACCGAGGAACACTTGTATTTGGGTCCATGGAGTGGTTTCATAAACCGCCCCACTAGAAAAATTACCTGGTCCGCATCACAGCCGGTCTCAACTCGGGCCAGTATCAACTCGAGGAATTGCTTTTCGTACCACAGCTGAATCAGGTTGTAAAGTGACGAGGATTTCCTTCAGCAATGAAGAGCGAGTGGTTTCTTGGTGGCCGTGGTGAGTGAGTTGGAGTGGAACATGGGTTTGAGGGACGCTTCAGGGCGGAGTTCCCCTTCTTCGAGAGGTGGGGCTTCGAGGGAATTGGGT
>JBKQRG010000194.1:0-9521 GCA_052144015.1 Desulfomonilaceae bacterium | reverse complement strand
GGCTCAATTTCTTTAATAGTAGGCGCAACCTTGACGTTGCTTCGCGTGAAGAAAAGTTCGGCAACGTCTATGACGGGAGCCAGACCACGCTCTTCCAGAATTTGATTAAAACCCGCGATGGCGTCATAATGCTTAACGGCTCTCTTTTGAGATAATAAAGGAGAGATGAAGCGAGGGTCTGCCGGGCTGCACGCGGTGGAAACCAGAGACCGGCGCAGGTAATCCTCATCGGTGAGATTCAAGAAGACTGCCACATCAGACAAGTCGCGGAGCGCATGAAGAGGCCCCGGTGGTCCGGGAACGGACCCCTCCATGAATGGGAAATCCGATTCTGCCACGTGCTTTGCACCGTCGCCGTGCGTAAGAAAAAACGCCTCATGTCCGAACAAGCGCAAATGATGCGCCACAGCGAGGCATCGAGTGATCGTTCCGAGAGCCGAACCGCTAGTTATGATCGGCAGAAAGAGGATGCGCATGATGTGGCCATGTCTCGGGCTATTCTCTTGGAATTACGGAGAGTATTGCTCCTAATCTGTCTTCAGTCCATTCCCTTGTAAGAATAAACATCGCGGCGACAAACCGCTAATCATCATAGCAGGTGAGCACAGCGGCGAAAAGTTCAATGAACACAGGCTGGACCAAATCAAAGAACGAAGACGGAAACGTGTTCCCGGTCACAGACTCCGGTAACCGGTTGAAATGCCGGGGGTCCGCTCAGTTGTCCGAAGCTGAGCGTTCGCATCGGGAAAGCTGCTCCCTTAGACACGCTCACTTCTTTCCCAAAGGGTTAAGAATTCTGTTGAGCTCCTCCCGCGGAGCAAGCCTAGTCGCAACTTGGCTGTATTCAAAGCTCACGGAGAAGCCGATCGCGAAACTCTCCATAGGGCGAACAGAGGTTGAGATTGGTGATGGTAAAATCACGAAAGTGATTAAGGAAAAGATCGCCTCAGAATAGATCCGTTTCCTTCGAGGAGTTCATCAGTCCCCTTGGCTCGACACCACCGCGTTGTGTTCGAGCAAGGTGAGATAGGAAAATCATGCTTGACCGGGGTGACCCGTTCAACCAAGTTGGATAATACTTGATTTTCGGCAACCGAGAAAGAAAACTATACTTCATCCCAGCTTCAGTATTTTGCTCTCAGGTTCTGCCTTGTTCAACAGAATCAGGACAGACCAACTGCCGCACATCCAAGACAATTCGATGACCTAGGGTTAGTTTGTTCATAGTGGATAGGAGGATGAGTGAAGTAGAGAACACCAATCAGGTGAGCACAATACAAATAGTAATAATTAAGATAAATCCCGAACAACCGGCTGGTATTATGGGGCTAAGAAAGCATATAACCTGACGGGAGGTTCTCAGACTGATCTCCGATAATGGAACCGAGCGCATTCCAAATGATTGGGGGGGCGGACACTAAACGGCTTGGAGCTCCCCAGCTCGCTCATTCGGGCGTGACTCGTTGTCACCTTTGCGCATTTCTTCTTTAGCGGCGATAAGGATGCCCTCGCCCGCAAGCAGGCCCAGTGACTTTTTCTCTGAAGTAAACCGTTTGAAATTCTGGGTATAATAATGATTAGCGCCTAGGATGCCTGCAAGAGCGGTAAAGGCAAGAATTTGCCATTGTAGAAAGGCGTCCGCATCGAAGCCACTGACCAACAATGTTTGCGCCATGCTGATCAAATCGTTGAGAGATTCCATTTGCTTCCCCCTTCGAATTACCTCTGACCGCGAACTGGAGGAAAAGTTCCATCCATTTTTTACTATAGTTTTGCCCTTTCCCAAGCTTGAGTTTGGCGCGTGAAGCGGTGTGAACCGAATTTAGAGTTTGTGTGGTGTCTGCTGGGCTCGCGCGAAATTCTCGAACCGAAATGACTTCGTCGTGCTGCGGCGAGCATATCGGAGAAGGTGATAGATCTCTTTACATACCAGGGGGCAGAGGGAAGGAGGAGATCTTTTCCCTTGTGGAACTGATTGACGAACCAGACCACCACGAGGCAATAGCTCCAGTAGGCCATGAGCGGGGCACGAGTGACTGATTTCTCGCAGCGGCACTGCGGGTCTGCACTGCCGAGCAGATTCTTGGTTTCCCGATTGGTGATCTCAATACTCCAGCGATGGCTGAATCTCTGGATAGTCTCTGCATCGGAAGCCGCAGTATCGGTGTCGAAGAAAACCGTGTCCGGGTACTTAGGCCAGGGTCTCGGACCAGCACGATGGATAAGGGTTCATTCCCGGCTGCCTTGTACCAGATTGCCTCAAACTGATGCACGGATACGATCGTCTCCTGACCGTAGAGATTGATCCAGACCCATTCCCACTGGTTTCCCTCGTAGGTGAAGATAGATTTTGGACAAGGCAGACGATCTCCTTTTTTCCGTGGACGCCCTCTTTTGCTGGTCTTGTGTGTCGGCAGAGCGTACAAGGCAGCGTCCGTGCGGACTTTCCCCGTTATATGAACTCCCTTGGATCGACCTTGAATTATTTGCCGGTTTGAATACCCACCGTCGACGATCACTCGGAGAGTTATGGATGAACCAATCCACGACCGTGTCAGACGGATCAACTCAGCTCCCAACTCGGACTTGCTTCGGTGTTTCTCGCCCAGAGGCTTGACCTTCGCCTTTTCCGGCCACCACAGACGAGCGGCATAGGGCAAACAAAACACCCGCTCGGAAATGCCCGGCAAACGGACAACAGCCCCGATGATGACAAAGCAAACGCCGTATCCAATCGGTTTTCCGGTCTTGAGAGCATCCCCGTTGTGCTGAAATCCCGCACCGAAGATCTTCTTGCCCACATGGTCGTTCAGCGTGTCATCCAGGACAAGTTCAATCTCCGTCACGCCCGGCAACAGGGTATCCACAATGATCCGAAAAACCTTGAAAGCCACTTGGTCCGGAGTCCATTTGGCCCTCTGCAGGAAACGGTAGATGCTGACGAAGCTCTCCGATTCATGCAACCGATCGGCAAGGATCAGCTGACTCATAGTGTGAACCCCAACAGTCAGCACCCAACCGGTGATCAAAACCCCGAAGTGCTGCAGACTCGGAGCGGTGAAGCAATCTGCAAAACGAACCTTGTCAATCTGAAACGGCTGTGGCAGATTCCGCTTGCGCATCGGCATTCCTCCTCAGTATGTTGCCAAACCGTCTATGGCAGGAACGCCGATGACTTACAAGAGATTCATCCGCAATATCAGCCTATTGATGCAAGAAGGGCAAAACTATAGTTTTTTAAATAAAGATCCATATATGAAGGCGCATATCCAGGATTATTCCGCGGGTAAGCTGACAAACGCAGGATTGTGTTTGACCAGGGGCAGAATGGAGGGATTTGCTCAAAAAGGAGACAATGTAGGTTTCTTCATCAACGTGACGATGGAACTGGCTCTCTTGGGTCTCGTGGGTGACCATAAGGGAGCGTTTTCGGTATCATGGGAACAATCGTTCCATCGTTCGACGGGTCACCGCCACCAAGACCCACGAAATGACAAGACCGCCGCATAATTCCGGATTAAATGGCCGGAATTGAAGAAAGGAGAGACGTATGAAAAGATTCAGCTTCTTTGTGATTCTTATTGTGGCAATGGCTATCCCTAATTTCTGCTGTGGCGCCGACGCGAAGGACAAGCAGAGCATTGCGGCGGCAAGACAACAGTTCAAGCAATCCATAGTACAGTTCAAAGACCATCAGAATAAGGAATTTGAGCAGTTCAAGCAGCAGGTTCGGGAAATCTATGGGGGCAGACAGAGCCAAAGCAGCTACCAGCGGAGTAACAATGCGTACCGTGAGAGCCAGGAACATATAGGACTTATATGGACCTACCCGACCCTCCCTTATATGATCAAAATAGGATATTCATTCCTCTCCTCTTCGGAATTCGTCAATGTGTTTTTTTGACAGGACCTTGGCCAGCTCACTCAGAAATATATTTCTGATTTCTGATCTCTTGAGGGTGTTATTGAGTGCTCTGAGAATTTCATGGTCTGAGAAAGTATATACGAGAGGTGTTCCATAAAGTTCGAAGTCAATAAGTGCAATGATACAATCGTAGGTAACGTGGACGAGATATTGTTCTTTGGGCCAATATCCCTCGTCGGAATTAGAAGCTTCGATAATTCCTCTCGCGAAGGTATTGATGATCCTCGTCAAATCCTCATCGTTAAACAGCGCATCCTTCATTGCCTCCCTTCCTCGGCATAAGGTCGAAAGAATAACGCCATTATCAAACCTGTATTCATAGTATACGGGCTTCTTCGTTCCGGGGAGAACAATCTCCATGAGAGTTTGGGACTGCAGTTGATCCTTATTATTTTCTAAATAAGGCCCCAAATTGCTAAACAATTTTTTTGCTTTTTCTCGTTGGTCTGAATCTAGCGCCGTCCACGACTGAATCAGCGCCAGCAAAGCATAAACTACGTGGTTTATTTCTGTTTTAGTCCTGGCTTCATCAGCAGCGAGCATGCCATCCTTCTCTCTATCTAAAATCCAAAAGATTCCCTGTTGCTGCAGAATAAGATATAAGTCTCTTTTTTCAGGATCTAGGTGAATGTCGGGCGAATTCAAGGCCGCGTGTAAGGCTTTGATAGCACTTGATGTGAAATACACATTTGCATGCAAAGGGCGCTCTCTGTCTGGACCGTAGGTCCCCTCCCATCGGGCACCGTTTTTGTCCGTGAAAACAGATTTCTCGATAAGAGACAGTGCAGCATTTATGATCTCGTGGCATTGGTCCTGAAGCGACTGTTTCTCGATCTTCAATAAGGTAAATACTTTTTTTCTGACCAGAAGTAGGATTTCGAGCAGGACTTGCACACACAACGAGGCAAAATCTAGGCAATCAAACAGCTCACGAGTATGTGAATACGGGCTGGGAAAAAATCCTTCCTTTTTGAAAGAGTTATAAAGATAAAGCACTTCCTCCGCTACAAACCGACCGTCAAATTTAAACCTCCCTAGCAGGGTAGGAATGGTGTTTCGTATATACAATATGGTATTGAGTGCCTCGAGTCCTTTATAAACCATTGTCTCCTGGGGGTCTTCTTTTCCGGAGTCTGCCCAGTATCCTGGTCTTTGACGGCTTGAAAGTACCTTTTCAATAGCTTTTCGTATGAGTTCTTCGTTTAGGAGTTTTTTTGCGGTCATGTTGGCCCCTATCCCAGGATAAAAGCTTAGGACACAATCCACGGCCGAAATGGCCGACAGCTCATCAGCTAGCCCTGAATTGGCCTGCCCCCGCATCATGTGCCACATGTTAAGTTAGATGTAAAGTATCTTTTCCTCCTGGAAGAGGGCTGACTATTACCCGTACCTGAGACCGTGGCTATGGTCCGTCCCTCTGTTTGAAATGGGCTTCAGCGAGGGTGAAGCCGATGGTCATGGCCTCCAGCTTTTGTAGACCTCGCCATACAGTAGTTATTCCCGGGTGACCATCGCCTTTGCGGCCGAGGAAGCCTCCCAGAGCCCCCACTATCCGGACCGCTTGTCCCAATGTGGGAGGTTGCGTTGGCGGTCGCTTCTTTGTGGACCATGCAGCCAACACTCTCCATTCATCACGGTCGAAGAATACATCGCAAGGGGCGTCAGGAGTTTCCCGTGCGGACTTGGTCAACCAGAACACTCGCCACGCCACCACCATGTCAATGGCTAGACACGACTCCAGGCTATCAGTATTGTCCAGCCAACGGTCTTCAATCCTGCAGCCAGTCTTGAGAGTCTTGTGGTAAAGCTCTATGTTCCAGCGGCAGGTGTACCAACTCAAGCAATCAGCCGCATCCTCAAAGGTTTCCACCTTTATTGTGGTCAAGAGCATCCACTCAATCGGCGCCGTGACCCCGGGATCAAAAGCAGTCTCCCTGGCATACACCGCCCATACGGACACCGGAGCAAGGCCGCTTCCATTTGGAGGAGTCAGTTCAACCTTTCCAAATCGAACTTCCAACTTCGCTTCACGAGCTGGCCTGGTGCCCCGCCGTGGAACTCGTATCACCACACATCCACTCACCCGCTCACGACTCATTCGGTCCCAAAGGGACTCATCGCCCACTCTCCTCTTGCGGGTGCGCTCCGACCGAATCAATAATTTGGGGCCACCAGGATTCTTTTGTGATTCATGAAACAACTCATAAATGTCTGATTCCCGGTCTCCTATACTAACCAGCGTCGTGTCCGGGCATGCCTCTTGGATTTCAGCAACGGCCCGATAACTTGTCACCCATTTCAGACTCTCTTTCTCCTCTATGGGAAGCCCTTTGCGCCGATATTTCTTGCCCGCTTCAGCAGGATCGCGCGCCCAACACTGCACATTCAAAAGACCCAGCGGCGTGCCTTTTGGGGTAAAGGCCATCGTCCCGTGCAGAAGCAGACCTTTGGAGCTGTTTGCCGTCGTATTGATCGGACCAAGGCCCTCGATGGATGGATGCGCCGTGTAAGTCAGGGTCGTCGTGTCCTGCACCGCAAGCACCATGCTATGAGGCTTGATACGTTCCACCGTGGATTCGATGTGCCCTTTGAGCAGCTTTTCCATGCTGACCTGTCCGTTTTTGAAGAAACGATATGCCGCCTTGGTCTTCGCTTGACACCCATCGCACGCCTGGGGAATTAAGGCCCCCGGTTGGCAGGAAAAATCCCTGGCAATCGTGAACAACCGCTTCTTCAATCTAGTATCATAAAGCTCAACAGATCCAAATTCCTCCTCGGTCCAATCATCGAAGCACGAAGGTCGCTTCCTCGATTCCGGTTCGTGGCACACAATGTCCTTCCACTCAGGACAAAGCGGATAGACAAGGATATCCTTTTTCTCAGTCGATGATCCATCGATTTGTTTATACGTCCGCCCTGTGGTGCGGCCGACTTTCGTCCAATTGGCAGCCAGGTAGCACGTGCCCGAATATCGAGTGGGATCCACAAAAGTTTCTGCCAGGACGGGCCGGTATCCATAGCGCTGTTCCCAATCATCGCACAATCTGGACAAGGCCAGGCCAAGGACATGAGACGCCAAGTTCGCCACCTTCACAAAAGGAAGGATCAAAAAACGACTGTTGCACACCACTCGCTGGAGATTGGCTCGCCGGGCCTTCTCATTCCATCCTATCCATTTGTCTCGATCCTTCAAGCGCCATGTGGATGCGCTAAAGCTCAGTGCACCCAGCCATTGCACCTTCTCGCAGCTCACCTGATACCGTATCTGGGCTCCTCGCAGCCAAACACCACCAATGTAGTGGTGTTTACTCATCAACGCGTTCCATGTCCGCGACGCCTTGCTATACCGACTCGATATCGGGATGAGCTCTAGCTTGCCCAATTCCTCCAAACTGCACGTGATCTCCTCGGCCTTGGGCAGCTCATCTTCACCACGGGCACATCGATTGTGAAAACTGTATTCAGTCTCAGCTTCGGGAAGCCGTATCCGACCCCTACGATGAAGTTCAACCAACGCCTTTCTACAACCGGCTTCCCGAAGTTTACCGTTTGGAGCCCTCCAGCTCAGCAACTCGCACACGCGCCGAGACAACGCACGCCGAGAAATCAACGGGTCTTGCCCGACCATTGCTTCGATCTGACCGATCACCCTATGATCAAAATATTGACCACATATCTCCATGCCCCCCTTGACTATCAAAACACACCCACGGTGTCAAGTGTGTCCAATAGTCAGTGGAAGAGGGAGGGGACCTCCCGGGTCAGCGTCGACGATCCATGTCGTCAGTATGGCCTCAGGAGCAGGTTGGCGATAGTTCAACGACAGTTCTAAAACATAAAGCCTTTTTGGATTAATGCTCCTGAATGTGCACAAAAAAGCCGCCCCTTTACCCCCTAGTGTAGTGTGCCCGTAATGGCTTTACAATCATCAGCCTCATCAAGTGCTTTACTTCCGCTGCTTCTTCCTGGAGAGCCTCCACCCACAAAGCATCATGAATTACCATGACAATGCGAGCGTTCATCTTGCGCCTCTTGAAGACACTATCAAGCCGCAACATTGCGGTTTTGATCAGGTCAGATTCTTCGCGCTGGGGAGCACGAAAAAACGGATTTGCGAATTTCCTGGGACCAGAATGTCGCAAACGGGATTTCCAGGTTTTCGAATTACTCAGCATACCCGAAATAAGAACCCTAGTGTTACGTTCCTCATGTTAGAGTGCTAATCCCAGATACCGGATCCTGGTTCTTAATGGGAGGTAGGCCACATCGTTGGGACTCTTATTTCGGAAACGCAACACTAGATTACCCCGATCATTTTCTCTGGCTCTCCCAGCAGGCCTCCTCCGCCGCTTCAGAGGAGTAGAAGCTTTCACTGTACGGTTTCCCTGTCCAGTCTTTCGGAGCATAATACCAGTAGAGCGGTTGATGCGAATCGGGATCGGCAGCTTCGGAACCAGGATAAATGACAAAAGTTCCAGCGGGTGTCTCTATCGTATAGAGCCTCAGTAATTCGTCCATGTCGCCCCCTCATGAGATTATTCCCGGAATTACGCGGCGGTCTTGCCATTTTGATTATCTTTGGCCGCTGACCGTTGCGGGATGGTCCCTATGGCCGCGAAAAGGCCCGCATCGTTCCCCACATGACCCGGCATAGGCAAAACCTTCTCGTCAGGTTGACAAAGAAGCCTTTGTAATCCCATTTTTGAGCATACTTCTCCATCCTGCCCCCGGTCAAACGCAATCTTCTCGGCCGTGTCCTACCAGAATACTGCTTGATAGTGTCGGGCACAGATATGAATTCATCGAGAGACAGATTTTTACAGTAAACCTCTTCTGGACTTGCCGCATAACCGACAATTACATTCCGCATCGGTACAAACCGAAATTTCGTTTTTCCCGCCCGCTCCAGCACCAATAACCCACTCGCAGTAGTAAGATGTGTTTACGCCAGACAATGATATCGGCTGGTTGCGAGTCCATTGATCCTATCCTTGAGTTCGTTCTCGGGCTCTTGATTTTGGGCATCTTATGCTTTGGACCGAGCAGTCAGTTTTCGGATAGTGATCACTGGTACTTGGCTTCATTCTTATTAAAACTCGTGATCGCGTCCTCACGTATCTCTTGATCACGTCTGTGCCGCAAGAAGCGACCCGGTCCCTGGTCCCTTTTTGCTTGACTGAAAACAGTGTTGTCTTGTAGAGGGGAACAAACCGATCTTCTATCACAGAAGACTCGAAAGTAACCGATGACACCCATCTAGGAAGGGAAGGGTCTCATGGCAAGAGGCGAAGATTCTAAAGAAAAGACGTCAGACCTGCGGAGACGTGCAGAAAGCATATTGAAAGAATCAGCAGATGTTCTGGACGAAGCAGACCTGTCCCCGGAGAAGATGCGGCTTTTGGTCCATGAATTGAGAGTTCATCAGATAGAACTGGAGATGCAAAACGAGGAACTCTGTCAGGCTCAACAGGCACTGGAGGAATCCAGAGACAGGTATCTGGATTTATATGATTACGCGCCGGTTGGATATTTCACGTTAGATGAAAATGCGCTTGTTCTGGAAGCCAATCTTTCAGGCGCGGGCCTGTTGGGAATG
>JBKQRG010000193.1:0-16056 GCA_052144015.1 Desulfomonilaceae bacterium | reverse complement strand
TTTTCTCCTCAGCCTTCGGCCAATCGTCTTCTCCAGGTGACCGATGAACTCGTCGCTACCGAGTGGTCTGCCGGTTCTCTCGTGTAACCGCAACAGCTCAACGTGTTCCGTTGCTGTTTCTTCTGCTGGAAATGCGCTCCAGTCCCCCACCATGACAAGCAGCGGCGCTACCTTCACGAGATCATCGTTTTGACCCGCGATATGAGCCGCGGCACTGCTCCAAAGGTATTTGCCGGGAACTCTCACCAGGCGAGCCCGAACGGGGTTCGGGAGTTCCGGAGTTCCGGGTACACCATACTTAATTGCCTTCGATTGTCCTCTTTGGCCCAGGCCTTTTTCTCCTCAGCCTTCGGCCAATCGTCTTCTCCAGGTGACCGATGAACTCGTCGCTACCGAGTGGTCTGCCGGTTCTCTCGTGTAGCCGCAACAGCTCAACGTGTTCCGTTGCTGTTTCTTCTGCTAGAAATGCGCTCCAGCCCTCCACCATGCCAAGCAGCGGCGCTACCTTCACGAGATCATCGTTTTGACCCGCGATATGAGCCGCGGCACCACACTTAATTCGTTACATCCGACGGTGGCGAATGCTATCTTGAGGGAATGGCTAGATTGAGGAGGGGTCAGTCTGATCTTGACTCGTTTGGAGCTTCCGCTCGATCCCTCTATTCGTCTCCGCAGGGTCGCATCTTTCCTGATCTCATTGTTTATGCGACAAACCAGGCTGCTAACACTGCTGTGCCATTAGTCGTAGTTCTGTTCTCGGTTTAAGAATGAGTCAAGAGTAGATTGGCTCCCATAAGAAATAATCGCTCTCTAGCGACCAAGCCTGTGGCATGATATGATGATTTCGGGCGTGAGTAGTCGGAGGAGCTTGCTTCAACCAGTTCTCGGCCCGAAGTAAGGTGCTCAGCGAGGCTGACATGACCGACCTAAAGATTAGTCTTCCCGAGGACAAAATGGCAAGGCTCACAGAAAAGGCCTCCGCATACGGCATCAGTCCGGAAGAGCTCGTGCGTGCCAGCGTCGACCAACTTGTCGAGGGACCGGAGGCAGAATTCAAGAAAGCAGCAGACTATGTCCTCAAGAAGAATGAACAGCTCTACCAAAGGCTGGCCTGATGAGTTTTCTGGCGCTGGGCGAACTGTTCTGCCGAGCCCCTCTTCTGAAAGTGTCAGCGATTGGGGAATTGCAGGAGAGGACGGAAACATAGTCTGGAAGTTACCATGAAAAAGTTCGACCCAGCGATTCCGAGGCGGATGTTTTGGTCAGACTCCGTTGGAGGCAAGTCTCACTGCCCGCAATGCCACTCCAGACTCGAAAACGAGTCTCATGTTTTCGTGATGGCTGTTCGAGATCCGCACACCTCCCATGCGCTGCTCGTTGGAAATGATGCGGGCTATTTCTGTCCGCGTTGCCCGACTGTCGTCTTAGCCAAGGAGAGTTTCAGAGACTTCGCTGTCATGGCCTTTGGGAACAAGCGCGAAGCCCAGTTCACTGTGCTCGGGATAGTTGATCTAGCGGCCGTTCCCGAGGACATGCGATCCACCCCTCTGGGTGGGGACGGTAACCCTATACCTCTTGTAAAGTTCATTAGAAAACCAGTGACCGATGGAGAACAGCAGGGTATGGCTAAAGCCGAAAAGAAAAGACGACGCGGTAAGAAACGCAAGAGGAGCTAATCTGAAGTTCTGCGAGGCACGATGGTAAGTGCTTGTTTATTATATGGGAAAAAGTTATACGAAGTCTGACCCGAGTTTTCCACAAGGTCTGTTCCGCAGGGGTTAACTATTCGTGATGACGATATATTTAGAATCCATTAGTGTAAGGATAGACGCTGCTCCACTTCACCAAGGTTCACAGCCTCCCATGGGCAATCTGTATCTGGGGTCTCAAGGGGTCAGCTCTACTCTTGGCTCATGTGGAGCCTTCGCTCGATGCGCTCCATTCGTTTGCGGAGGCTGGAATCTCTCTTGATCTCATTGTTCATCCGACAAACCACGCTGCTCACACTGCTGTAATTGGATATCCCGAAAGCTTTCCCTAGGGTTGCCGGCGTCTGTCCGGAAAGACGCGTCGCGAACCAGATAGCATGACATGATACCATTCATCCGGATATTACATTCGTAAAGGCCGCGACATGGCCACGCAACATCACGGAGGTCAAAAAGGTGAGCCAAGACGAGACTTGACCCCTATTTTGGGCAAGAAATCTTGTCGCAGGGACAAAATTGGCTTTCGTAAAGAAGACCAATAGCTCGGCCTGGCTGCACAGCAAGTCTTTATGATAAACGGCCCTGGGGGAACGGGGTCACCCCTGGCCGATTGGTAGGCCAGTGTTAACCATTTGATTCATTGTCAAACTTTTGGCCTAAGCTCGGACCAGTTTTTGGGGGGCAGGTCAGCAATATCATCAAGGGGAGTGCCAATGAGAGCAGTCATAGGATTGACGGGACGATTGGTCTTTTGGCTTGGTTTTTTATATATCGTAGGGCATGCAATCATCTGGTCTTATCTGATGCATGATTATGTAGGCGTTGTCCTAAAATTCGCTTTCTTTCCTCTGACTTACATGATTTATCCTTGGTATTCAGGATTGTGGTGGGTTTGGCTGTTGTCGATGGTAGGTTACTCTGCCTCCACCCTCATCGGCAGGCTACCACCCGTAGAGTGAGGCTCGATTGATTTCCTCTTTATGACAGCGATTTCAAGTTACGATTTCGAGGAAAAGGGCGAGGAAAAGGGGACATTCTACTTTTTTGCCTCGGCTCGTGGGCGTCCGCGGGGTTGCAGCGTGAATTCCAGGCCCATGCGGCGCGCTGTGTTCTTCTGCCAACATTCACTTCCGAATG
This sequence comes from Desulfomonilaceae bacterium, assembly GCA_052144015.1. Lineage (GTDB taxonomy): Bacteria > Desulfobacterota > Desulfomonilia > Desulfomonilales > Desulfomonilaceae > DATJPW01. The sequence continues at coordinate 13,210 of JBKQRG010000193.1, read as the reverse complement.
GAGCCCCATCCTCACCATCAGCGTGGGGCAAGACCACCAGGTGGAAGTGGTTTGACATCAAACACCAAACTAGGACCCGCATCGCACGCGTGCACATGCCTCTTGCATAAGTTCGATGAACCGCTGGTGGTCGTCAGCCTTGTGAAATACATACTGCCGCGCGTTGCCGCGGTTCAAAACGTGGTAGCAAATCCCTCCGATGGAAGCTCGTGCGGCTTTTGGCATAGCATCATGTTACCATAAAAACCGGTCGGGAAGGTAGCAAACAGTAACAAAAAAGAGGAATGTCCCCTTTTCTGCCCGCGCTTTTCTGCCTCGATTTGCTGGCTCCACACGCCCGATAAGACTTCCCTTGGTTCCGTAAACATGAGCGCTCAAAAAGTGCTTCCTCCTGCCGCTCGGATAAGGTATGATCAACATCTGACGAATGAGTCATATGTGAGGCGGCGCATTGCCTGGTCGAACAACCAGAAAACTGCTGACCAAGGCCAGAGTCACTAGGTCAGCCTTCCTGGAAGCAGCTCACGAGATTTTCCGGAAGCGAGGCTATTACGCCTCGTCCGTTTCAGAAATCAGTCGCCATCTCGGTCTGTCCGCAGGAACCTTCTACCAGTACTTCAAAAACAAAGGGCAAGTATTCCTGGAACTCAACGACCTGATTCTTGCTCGGTTCGCAGCAAAGGTCGAAGCCATCTCTGACCGGGGAGGGAGCTTTCCCGAGCGGCTCAAGATTCAACTGAGCCTGCTGTTGGCCCATGTCACCGAAAACTTTCCTTTCCATCGAATCTTGGGTGAATCCGAGCTCATAGACCAGGCCACAATCGCGTATTACGAGACCATCGTACGTCATTTTCGCGATTTCCTCAGGCGGGAGCAGCAGGCCGGGATGATCAGGCCGTTGGACCCGAACCTGATCGCTTACGCTCTCATCGGCATCTGCTATTTTCAGGCCTTGGAATTGGGTGAGTTTCAGCGAGGTGACCGAGACGTCTTGGATTTGATAGTAGACATCACGCTCAGCGGTCTCAATGGTTCCAAAGCGTGGACGGACCGTCCGGACTTCCAACTGTTCGAACTCCCGCCACCCGCGGCGATGAGGCCTCTAAACCACGAGACGCTCACCAAGGGCGAGAAGACCCGTCAGGCCATATTTCGAGCGGCCGAGCACGTTTTCGGCCGGCAGGGCTTCAACAGGGCAGGGGTGGCGGACATCACAAGGGAAGCCGGAGTTGCCCAAGGCACTTTTTACGTTCACTTCAGATCAAAAAAGGAACTCATCACAGGCTTCGTCCAATACATCAATCGGGAGATGCGGCAGACACTTCAGCGGTCTTCCGGATTGGCCAGAGATCGCCGAGATGCGGAGCTTTACGGCATGGCAGCGTTCTTCGAGTTCCTCAAGGACCATAGCGAGATTTACCGATTGGTGCCTGAGTTCGAGATGATCAGCCGTGAAGTGGGTTTGTGGTACTACCGGAAGATCGCCGAAGGTTATACAACACGACTTCGGTCCGCCATAGAGGCGGGCGAGATCCGGGGCCTGCCCCCGGAATTTCTGGCCCGGAGCCTGATGGGCCTCACGCATTTCGTGGGATTGAGATGGATCGTTTGGAGTTCCTCGCCTCAGGCCGAGCTGCCCAGGCAACGCTTCGCGGATTTGATGGAATTCGTCTTTTTCGGTTTGCAGACTTCTGTGAAAGAATAGGCGTTGTATTGCTTCAGTTACGAGGGGGCGGTTTGCCGTTTCGTGTCATTGCGAGGAGTGAACAGTGGGACAGGCTTCCAGCCTGTCTATTCGGAATGACCGGCAAGATGCCGGTCCCACCAGCAATCCTAGTGTAGGGGCGCATGGCGATGCGCCCTCTGGATTCCCGTTTGCACGGGAATGACGGGAGATTGCTTCGCTTCGCTCGCAATGACAGTCTTTCGCCGCTAGTGACTTAACAGATACTAGGTGTTGTAACCATTCAGTTAAGCGGGGGAGAAGGCTAAAGGCGAAAACCAACATCCCGTCATTCCGGTGGAAGCCGGAATCCAGATTCTTCCATCTTTCCTGGACCCCGGCTTTCGCCGGGGTGACGACCTTGGCCTGTGACATTTCCATTGCTCCGACCTTATCGGCCTCATCCCCTCGGGAAACTGAATGCTTACTAGGTGTTTAAGTTTTTCTTGACAAAGGCAGCGGGACTGTGTTTTTGTACATCTGAGAGGTGGTTCATATGTCAGAAGATCTCTCGAACAATTCTGCTCCGCTCTTGCATCGGCCGTCTCGACTCAACACCTCCGTGTGACCCTCAGCGTCTACGGCCAAACAACGAACCTTCTCTCCGCGGACTTCTTCTCCGTCGTGTCACGTGTCCAAACCGCACCAGCGTCATTAGAGCGAAGCAATTAGGTGGTGTTTTCATGAATTACGAACGATTTCTCTTGGAACAACGCAAAGAGATTTGCTGGGTCCGGATCAATCGGGCCAAAGACCGCAACTCCATCGATTCACTCTTTATGGAGGAGCTTCACAATCTTTTGGACCAATTGGAGAAGACTTCGACTCGGGCCGCGGTATTCACCGGCGAGGGACAGACACACTTCATAGGTGGAGCCGACGGTGTGGAAATGATGAAGCTGCAGCCGGAAGGGGCGAAGGTTTTTTCTCAGCGCATCCAGGAAGCCTTCAACAGAATGGAGCGATCTCCTCTCCTGTTGGTGGCAACCATCAATGGGCTGTGCTTCGGCGGCGGTTTCGAGTTCGCTCTGGCCTGCGATCTGCGCCTGGCCAGCACAACAGCGAGGATTGGCCTGCCGGAGGTCAAAGTGGGGCTTATCCCAGGCGGCGGCGGAACTCAGAGACTGCCCAGGGTAATCGGCGTAGGGCGAGCGATGGAAGTGATTCTTTCGGGCCACCTGTATTCCGGGGCTGAGGCGCGGGACTTGGGCTTGATTCACCGAGTGACCGAACCGGAGGATCTTGTGAAGGAAACCACAGCGATGCTGGAGAACATTTTCCGCCAGCCCCAGTACGCTTTGTCCCTGGCGAAGCTGACAGTCAAGGCATCCCAATCCTTTGATTTGCCTCGTGGACTTGCGATGGAATCTGCCGAATTCTCCCGTTGTTTTGAAAGTGAATTCTTCAAGAACCTGATGCGGGGACAGCTTGAGCAGGGGACGCTTCAGACTACCACGAACACAGGCAATTAGGTGGCGGACCATGAAAGTTATCGGCATTGCAGGAAGTTTCAGACCGAAGAGCAATACGCTCAAGTTCGTGGAGCACTGCCTCGTCAACCTGAACGACCAGGGCCTGGAGACGGAGCTCATCTCTCTTCGAGACAAAACGATCAAACCCTGCCTGGGATGCTACCAATGCGTGCAGCTAGGCCACTGTGTCCAGGAAGACGACGATTTTGCCCCTATACTTGACAAGATGAAGGCGGCTCAAGGAATCGTCATCGGATCGCCTGTGTATGTGTCATCAGTAGTGCCCCAGTTAATGGCGCTTCTGGATCGCGCCACCTTTGTAGCTCTTTGGAACGGTCGTTTCTTTTCGGACAAAGTTGGAGGCCCGATCACGGTGGCTCGCCGTGCGGGCCATAACATGGCTTTTTCTCAGCTTCTGCTCTGGTTTTTCATTAACGGTATGGTCATCCCCGGTTCGACTTACTGGAACGTAGGTGTGGCGGGCTCTCGGGGCGCTCGAGATGCGGAAAAGGATGAAGAAGGAATGGACACCGTAAAGAACTTCGCAAAACACATGGCCCATGTGATGAAAAAGCTCTTTTTCTGATGGAGGCGTTATGCAGGGCATAGGCTACTGGTTAACTAAGCGCGAGCTTCTCACGCCGGACAAAGAAGCGGTAGTGGACGGCTCACGGCGGTTGAGCTATCGGCAACTGAATCGGCGTGTAAATCGCCTGGCCAATGGGCTGCGGAGTCTTGGGCTGAAGAGTGGAGACAGACTCGCAATCCTATCCTACAATTGTCTGGAATACGTCGAGACGGTGATGGCTGCCGCAAAGCAGGGTCTAATAGTGGTCCCGCTCAACTGGCGTCTGGCCCCGAAGGAACTGAGCTTCATCCTGAGCGATTCAGGCGCGGAAACGCTCATCTTCGATCCTGACCTGGCACCGCTGGCCGAGTCTTTGCTGCGGGAAACGCCGGTGGGGCGGACGCTGGTCCTCGGTTCCCTCGAAGTCCACAACGCAACGGTTTATGAGCCCTTTCTGGCAAGGCAAATGGAGTCAGAACCGGAACCGGATCAACCGGTTAACGCCGACTCGGCTCACATTATCATGTACACCGCCGGCACAACCGGATCGCCCAAGGGTGCAGTCCTTTCCCAGGGGGCCAGCTTCTGGAATGCCGTCAATCTCACCTTGGCGATTGACTTCACTTCAAAGGACAGGGACCTTGTGGTGCTGCCCATGTTCCATATCGGCGGTCTGGGCCTCTTCACACTTCCTATGCTCTATGTGGGTGGGACAGTTATCATCCAGCGTGTTTTCGATGCGGCCGTCACACTGAGGCTGCTCACCGAGGAAAAGGCCAGTCTCTTTTTCGGCGTGCCGGCGATCTTTCTCTTTCTGATTCAGCATACGGATTTCTCGAGTAGGGTCTTCCGGGATGTGCGCCTGGTGATGAGCGGCGGAGCTCCTTTGCCGGTAAGCCTTGTCCAGCGCTATCAGGAGGCGGGCATAGTCCTGCAACAGGGTTTCGGCATGAGCGAGGCAGCCCCGTCCATCTCAACACTGTCCAAAGAGTTGGCCGTGCAAAAGGCAGGTTCCATCGGTCGCGCGGTATTTCATCTGGACGTGGCTGTGGTAGACGAGGCCAGCCAGGAGGTCCCCAGAGGCCAGGTGGGCGAGTTGGTCATGCGCGGACCGAACGTGATGCAAGGATACTGGAACCGGCCCGAGGCCACCGCCGAAGCCTTGAAGGGCGGATGGTTTCGCTCGGGCGACATGGCAAGAATGGATGAGGATGGGGACATCTATATAGTGGACCGCAAGAAGGACATGTATATCTCCGGCGGGGAGAACGTCTATCCGGCGGAGGTGGAGCAATTGTTGTACGAACTTCCTCAGATAGCCGAAGCGGCTGTGGTGGGTGTCAAGGACGAACGATGGGGCGAGTCCGGGCGGGCAGTCGTGGTTCTCAAGCCGGGAGAAATTCTGTCTAACCAGGAGATACTTGATTTCCTCAAACCAAGGCTGGCTAAATACAAAGTGCCCAAAGAAGTGGTCTTTTTGAAGCAGTTGCCGCGCAACGCAGCCGGCAAAGTGCTCAAGATCAAGCTTCGGGACAATTGACTCTTTCAACCAAAACCGCTTGAGGGCTTCCGGAAGGGAAAAGGTATCGGAACATCCCGTCAGAGCGGCTTCCCGGTTCCGCCGCTGACATTCCTAATGAATCCGGTCCTGCCGCCGAGATGAGCCCGAAAGGAACATGGCGTGCCGTATCTCACTTCTGAAGATGACGTCTTTCTGCATTATACGGACGAGGGGAAGGGCAATACTATCTTCCTTATTCACGGATGGACGGTCAATCACAAGTTTTTCAAAGACAATATTATAGTGTTATCCAAAACTCATCGTGTCGTGACGCTGGACCTACGCGGGCACGGTCATTCCTGGAGCCGCCCGCTTACGTGCAATCTCCCCCAGGCTGCACGTGATGTTCGCCGAGTGATCGAGCATCTTGACCTTGACGACGTCACCATTGCCGGCTGGTCGATGGGTGCGGCCGTTATCTTCAACTATTTCGATCTGTTCGGTGGCGAGAAGCTCAAGGGCGCTGTATACATCGATATGACTCCTTGCATTCTCAAGGTCGACGGCTGGGAGCATGCGCTCTTCGGCAGTCTGGACTGGCGGATGGCAGTAAAATTGCAGCGTGACATACTGGTTGACCGGCTGACTTTCGCCTCCAGAACTGTGTCGGCCTGCTTCAAGGGCGGCAAATGCCCCGACGAGGCAACCCTGGAGTGGGGCGTTGCGGAGTCAATGCTGACATCCACCGAAGTGACCCTCGAGTACTGGACCTCGCTATTGAATCAGGACTGGCGAACGCAGCTCCCCGAAACGCCCGTTCCCGTATTGCTCACCTATGGAGCAAAGAGCGCTGTTTATCCTACTGCTCTGGGCGAGGCGCTTCACAGAATGATTCCGTCCAGTCGCCTCGTCATGTTTAACGACAGCGGACATTCGCCGTTCATCGAAGAGCCGGAACGTTGGAATGCAGAAGTCGTGCGATTCGCCGGCTGAGTTGGTCACCTGAGTTCGCTGGTTCGTGATCGAGTTGGCCGGACATACGTATCCATTCAGTTACGCGGAGGAAAGGCTGTAAAACCGATGGTTGCGGTCATGTCATTGCGAGCGAAGCGAAGCAATCTCCTGCACTTCGGGGATTGCCACGTCGCTAACGCTCCTCGCAATGACAGAGCGAGTCCCCGCGTAACTGAACCAGCACGGAAATATGCATTTCTGCCTTGAGAGGTTGAACGAGAGCTGCTATGAATCTAACTTAAAAGTTAGTACACAATTCGGGGGCAGGTTACCCAAGAAAAGTAAGGAGGGTGCGATGAAAAGGTGGAAGTTTCTAGCAATAATGACAGTTCTTGCGCTAGTGCTGACGGCGGCTGTTTCGGTGGCTGAGGAACCGATCAAGATTGCTCGGGTGGTCGGGATAACCGGGCCGCTCGAGGCGTACGCCAAGCAGTCTCTCGAAGGTTTCAAGATGGGTCTCGAGTACGCGACCAAGGGAACCAACAAGATTCTTGGTCGCCCCGTGGAGCTCATAGTAAAGGATACCCATCTTAAGCCGGATGTGGGCAAGCAGCTCCTGACCGAGGCCTTCAAAGACGACAAAGTGGATCTGGCAGTTGGCGGAGTGTCGTCAGCAGTAGCCCTGGCCATGCTGCCAGTGGCCGAGGAGTTCAAGAAAATCCTCCTAGTCGAACCAGCCGTTGCTGATAGCATTACAGGTAAGGATTGGAACCGGTATATATTTCGGACCGGTCGGAACTCATCGCAAGACGCAATTGCCAACGCTCTGGCCGTTGCAAAGCCAGGCGTAGTAATTGCCACCCTGGCCCAGGATTACGCGTTCGGCCGTGACGGTGTGGCCGCGTACAAAGAAGCAGCCCAGGCCAAAGGGGCCAAGGTTGTCCATGAAGAGTACGTGCCAATAGATACGGCGGATTTCACGGCCCCGGCCCAGCGCATTATCCAGGCTCTTAAGGACGCAAAAGGCGACAAGTACCTCTTCGTGATCTGGGCCGGCAAGGGCACTCCGCTGAGCAAGCTCCACGGCATGAAACTCGACGAAAAACACGGGATCAAGCTGACGACAGGCGGAAACATCCTCCCTGAGCTGAAGCTTTACAAACCCCTGGTCGGCATGGAGGGGGCCGGATATTACTATTACGAGAATCCCAAGAACGAAATAAACGACTGGTTTGTGAAGGAGCATGAGAAGCGATTCAAAATGCCGCCCGACTTCTTCACCTGCGGCGGATTCGCGGCTGCTATGGCTGTTGTCAAGGCAATCGAGACCGCAAAATCCACCGACACCGAGAAGCTCATCGAGGTGATGGAGGGCATGAGCTTCCAGACTCCCAAGGGCGAAATGGTTTTCCGCAAGGAAGATCATCAAGCTCTTCAGTCCATGTTCTGCTTCAAAATCAAGGCGGATCCCAATGTCCCGTGGGCCATTCCGGTGCTGACCCGCGAACTGACATGGAAAGATATAGACGTACCAATTCTTAACAAGAAGTAACCAGGTGGCCGCGAGACCCGTCAACAAAGGGCTCGCTGCCGACTTCTGAAGTCTTGTCCGGAATGACGTTTGGAGAACAACGTGTCAGCAGCGCCCATTATGGAGACCAAGGATCTTACCGTCAAATTCGGCGGTCATGTAGCCGTGAACGATGTGAGTCTTCAAGTTGAGCCGTTTTCGGTCAAGTCCATCATAGGACCCAACGGAGCGGGCAAGACGACTCTGTTCAACCTGATAAGCGGCCAACTCAAGCCTACCGGCGGGAGAGTATTCTTCAAGGCCACAGACATCACCGGCCTCGGACCGGCCCAACGAACGGAACTGGGGATCGGCCGATCTTTTCAGCTCACCAATATCTTCCCGAGGCTAACCGTGCTTGAGAATGTTCGTCTCGCGCTGCAGTCGAGGGCAAGAATCGGACTGGTCTTCTGGCGGCACTACCGTTCCTATCCGGAATTGGAAGACAAGGCTTATGATCTGCTGAAACAGGTTCTAATGCACGAACGTTGGTCCGATGAGGCCTCCACCTTGACCCATGGAGAGCAACGCAAGCTCGAGATCGCCATCCTCTTGGCCCTGGAGCCGGAGGTGCTGCTGCTCGACGAGCCCACTGCCGGAATGAGTATCGAGGAGGTGCCGGCCATCTTGGAGATAATCCAGGAGATCAAGGCCGCGCGTGATCGTACCATACTCCTGGTGGAACACAAGTTCGACATGATCATGACGCTATCGGACCGGATTGCAGTGCTCAAGGCAGGCATGCTGATCTGCGACGACGTCCCCGAAGCGGTCGCAGAGAATGAAGAAGTTCAGCGAGCCTACCTGGGAGGAGGAGTCAGCCATGACTGATCCGATCCTTTCACTAGCGGACGTGCATACTCACATAGGCCAACACCACATACTGCAAGGCGTTTCTTTCGATGTCATGCCCGGGGAAGCCACGGTTCTGTTGGGTCGTAACGGCGCAGGCAAGTCTACGACTCTTCGAACGATAATGGGCCTAACTCCCGCAAGCCGCGGCGCCGTGAAGCTTGCAGGACAGCCGATCGAAGGTCTTAAGTCCCACCAGATTGCACGCCTTGGTGTGGGATTCGTGCCTGAGGATCAGGCCATAATGTACAACCTCACCGTCGAGGAAAATTTTCGCTTGGCGATGTTCAAGGAAGATGAGCGGTCCTGGAGTCGTATGGAGACCATTTTCGAGCTATTTCCGGACCTCAAGAGGTTTTGGAGATCCAAGGCAGGGGTTCTGTCGGGCGGCCAGAAGCAGATGCTTGCCATTGCCAGGGCCTTTGTCGGCGACCACCGTGTCTTGCTCGTCGACGAGCCGTCAAAGGGACTTGCACCGGTCGTCGTGAAGTATCTGGGGGAGTCGCTTAACCGAATCAAAGATACCACCACTCTCATCCTGGTTGAGCAAAACTTTTACCTGGCGAGCATTGTGGGTTCGGCTTACTTTATCCTGGATGACGGACGGGTCGTCCACGGAGGACATATGGACGATTTGGCGGACGACCATGAGACAAAGCAAAAGTACCTGGGAATCGCATGATTGACGGAGAAGCGAAATGACTTCAACGGCAGCTACGGTGGGATATGAGACAAAAGATCGAATCCCGGCGCGCACCTTGGTCGGGTGGATTGTGGGCGTCGGGGTCTGGTTCCTTCCTCTGATCTGGATCGACACGACCACCTATCTCGTTTTGACGGTCGCCGGATTGACCATGGGGATGCTTCTCTTCCTGACCGCGTCAGGCTTCACTCTGATTTTCGGTCTCATGGACGTGCTGAACCTCGCTCACGGGGCTTTCTTTTCATGGGGTGCTTACGCAGGGTTCTCGACGCTTGTACTGCTCAATGCTGTCGGATGGGTGGAGACGGGCACTGTCAGCCAAAGCATCTACAGTCTTTTGATCGTGCTGGCGGTAGCTTTGGCGGTTGGGGCAATTGTCGGCCTGATCCTCGAGCAACTCCTAATCCGCGGCGTATATGGGGATCACCTCAAGCAGATACTGATTACCATGGGCGCTTCTCTGATAATGGCCGAGATCATCCGCGTCGTTTGGGGTCCCAATGACGAGGTTACCCTCGTGCCGGCCGCGTTAGTAGGGTCATGGGACCTCTTTGACGTGGTGATCAACAAGTTCCGGGCCATGTCGATCATAGTCGGTGTCGCGGTCTTTGTCGCGATGCAACTGGTCCTGAAGAAGACCAAGCTGGGCATCATCGTCCGTGGTGGAGTGGAAAACCGAGAAATGGTCCAGGCGATGGGCTACGATATTCAACGAATCTTCACCGGAGTATTCTGCGCAGGCACGGCTCTCGCCGCTATGGGTGGAGCCATGTGGTCCCTCTTCAAAGAGCAGATCTACCCGGACATGGGTAGCGAAAATCTGATCTTTGCCCTCATCATAGTGATCGTCGGAGGAATGGGGTCGGTGACTGGCAGCTTCCTGGGTGCGATCATGGTTGGGTTGGCTTTCAATTATGTGGCATTCCTAGTGCCCAAACTGGCCCTCGGAGTTAACATACTGCTCATGGTCGTCATCCTGCTCATTAAGCCGACCGGTTTGCTCGGGCAAGAATGAAGCAAAGGAGCCGAAAGTGGCTGAACTGACCCCGGTTCAAGCGGAGCGTTCCCGTGAGCAACGCACCTGGTTTACCAGTCCGGCGTTTCTCGTGCAGGTGTGCCTACTGTTGGCTTTGATACTGATACCGCTTCTCATCCCGTCTTTCAGAGTCTTGGACGTGTTGGCCAAGATAATAATTTTCACTGTAGCCGTGGCTTCATTCGACTTGATTCTGGGCTACACTGGGCATCTTTCGCTGGGGCACGCCATGTTCTTCGGATTTGGCGCGTATTCTCTAGCCCTCGTGACCTATCATTCGGGGTCGCCGCAACTGTACCATATTCCGGTCGCAGCGGGAATCGCTATAGCCCTCAGTGTGGTCTCGGCGCTGGTCATCGCCTTCTTCTCTCTTCGGGTCAAAGCCATATTTTTTGCGATGGTGACCCTCGCGCTGGCGGAGTTCGCCCATATTCTGGCCGTCCAGTGGTACGACCTGACCCTGGCGGGGGACGGGGTGTCCTTCAAACTGCCAGGCATATTCAGCGTCGGCTGGTCGGCCGGGAAATTTCTTGGGGTGGAGCTAAACGGCAGACTTGTCACTTATTATTTCATATTGATCGCTTCTGTACTGCTGTTTGCGAGTCTCCTACGATTCGTTCGGTCTCCGGTCGGAAGGGTCCTGAAGAGCATCCGCGACAACCGGCAGAGGGCCGTCGCGTTAGGTTTCAGAATCTTCCGTTACGAAACATTTTCCATCGTCTTCGGATCCACGGTCGCGTCTCTGGCCGGAATCCTGTTCGCAATGTGGCTACGATACGTTAATCCCGACTCGGTGATGAGTCTGGACTTGATGCTGAACATACTCCTTATGGTCATCATTGGAGGCCTGGGGACTATGTACGGAGCGATCATAGGTGCGGCATTTCTCCAGATAGCCGAAACCTGGCTACCTGATCTGCAGAAACTGGCTGTGGCCTTCTTCCCCTCAAGCGAAATCGCCCAGCGCTTGGCCGAGAGATGGATACTCTATTTCGGCATCCTGTTCGTTCTTGTGGTTTACTTTTTCCCAAAAGGCTTCGTGGGTACGGCCCGTCATTTGATCAAACAGTACAAAACGGCAAAGAAGGGGATCGACTGAAAACCCGGTCCCCGGAGACCTTGCCGGGATAGCGGGAAGCCGGCACTCGGTGGAAATCAACTCATCCTAGTTGGCCTTGATTGGAAGCCTTGTTTCTGATCACCTATTTCAGTCCGATCTCCTTGAAGAAAGAGAGGACTTCCTCCTTGAGAGCGTGAGGTGCCCTGAATACGGCATAGTGAGCCATCGGGTCGCTGAAAGAGGCGAACCTGGCTCCGGGGATCCTCTTCGCGGATTCCTCTGCCAGGCCCACTCGAAGCCACAGGTCGTTCTGCACGTGCAGGATCAGGCTCGGAACCTTGATGCTCGGAAGGTGTTCGTTTATGTCAAACTTCCCATTATAGCCGTTTCGGAGGATGAAGTCGTTGACATCATACTCCAGGGCTTTCTGCCGTAGGGTCAGGCCCTCATCACCCTTCGGATCCCAGTAGAAAACTTCTTTCTTGACCTCGTCCCAACCTTGGGCCACTCGGTAGTCGAGATCCAGTCCGGTGTGCATGAGAATGGACCACCCGAACATCAACCCCTGAATCGGGTGCTTTCCTTTGGGCAGATGATAGTAATCGCCCTGAGTCTCTCTCCAGACCGGGTCGCTTTTCATGGCCGCGGTCATCAGATCGAAAGTCCATCTGGCCACCGCATCTTTTCGTGTGGACGTGCTGCCGCCGATGGGCATTATAGCTTCCACGTATTCAGGGTGCATCAGCGCCCACACGTAGCTCTGTGTGGCTCCCATCGATACACCGGTAGCGAGCCTGACTTTTGCAACGTTGAGTCCGTCCCTGAGCAATCGATAATTGGCCTGAACGAGGTCAAATGGCGTATACTGAGGGAATTTCATTCCCAGGCCATCGCTTGGTTTACTGGTTCCCCACAGGCCCAGCGCATCGAGGAATATCACGTAGAAGCGATCGGTATCTATGATCCTGCCCGGTCCCACAACGGGTCCTCCAGCAAAATCGTTCCCTTCCTGGCCTTCGTACCACCAGTAGTAGAACCACGCTGAATCGCCCGAATGGTAGCAACTAATGATTATCGCATTGGTGATACGGCCTTCAGCATCGCGTTGCGGGGCTCCCACAGCGATATAGGCGGTTCGAAGCGGTCCGGCGCGGAGCGATTCGAGGGTAGTACCGTCAGGCGCTCCGAACTCATACTGTGATGTATTTCCGATCTCGTAGGTTCCCCCAATCTTGAAGTCGGGGATAGTGTAGAATCCCTTCAAATGATCCAATGATTTTACCCCTGAAAGAGCTGTTACAGGCTGCGAACTTGCAGCCGAGTCCTGATCGGGAATCTTCCTCATTGCATACCTACCTTAGTGGGGTTGATTGATGATTTGTACGGCAACTATTCAGCGTTTTCTCAAATACGGGATTTCGTGGACAATGGACAGGTAGCCGAATGGCCTTTGTACGCCGGATTAGCATGACGCGTCGGTACACATAGTCCGAGGGTGGCAATTTCCACCTTTGATTCAGATCGGTGGCATTCTTTTGAAGATACAAAGATACTGTTTCGTCGGCCTAGCTGTCAACATCAGTTCGTGGAGTTCCGGGTACACCATACTTAATTGCCTTCGATTGTCCTCTTTGGTCCAGGCCTTTTTCTCCTCAGCCTTCGGCCAATCGTCTTCTCCAGGTGACCGATGAACTCGTCGCTACCGAGTGGTCTGCCGGTTCTCTCGTGTAACCGCAACAGCTCAACGTGTTCCGTTGCTGTTTCTTCTGCT
>JBKQRG010000192.1:0-9164 GCA_052144015.1 Desulfomonilaceae bacterium | reverse complement strand
GTAGAATCGCTTGGCGCAACTTTGGCGACCCGAGAGAGCGTGGCGCGCAGCGCGGCGGATGAGCCGACAATCTCTTCAAACATCGAAGACTTGTCAATCTCCTCTCGCAGCGCGACGTTCTCATGTTGCAGTCTCTCTTCGACACGCTTGCGATCATCGATATCGGTTACGGTTCCATACCACCTGAGGATGTTTCCTCGCTCATCCCGTAGCGGTACCACACGAGACAGGAACCAGCGATATTCTCCGGTTGCGCCGCAACGGATGCGAAACTCGCCCTCGTATGGCTTCCCACTCGCTATCGCAGCGCGTCTTTTCTCGAGGTAGCCATCGAGGTCCTGGGGGTGAATCGTGCATTGCCACCCAGAGCCTGTCGATTCCTCCACCGACATACCCGTGTAGTCCTGCCAGCGCTGATTGACGAATTCAACCGAGCCATCGGGCCGATTCGTCAATGCGATCGAAGGCATGGTTTGAATTACATCGCGAAGTTCTTTCTCGCTTTGGCGAATAGCCTCTTCGGCCCTCAATCGCTCCGTGATGTCGCGGGCCACCTTCAGCAGAAGACGGCGTCCACCGTGCCAGAAGGCGCTGGTCTGAACTTCGACAGGGAACAGCGTCCCGTCCCTTCGCCGATGCCAGTGTCTGTCAAACGCTACGGTCCCGCCCGCAGCCGCCTGCGCCGCAGTGGATTCGAGGCTCGTTCGATCCAGATTGACATCGAACTCGAGCGGGGTCATCCCGATCAGCTCCTGCCGGGTGTAACCCAGGCTCTCGCAGGCGCAGCGGTTCACATCAAGAATGGTTCGCCGCTCGAAATCCAGCATGAATAAAGCGTCCCCCGCGTGGTCCACAAACGTGCGAAAGAGCGTCTCGCTGTCATGCAGGGCGGCTTCGGCCCGCTTGCGCTCCGTGATATCGACCACCGTACCCACTATTTCGACAACCTCCCCATTTGAATTCAAAACCGGGTGGCCGATGCCGTGGGCGTATTGTCCGGTTTCGGCCAGGAGCTGAAGCCTATTCAATTACCCGAACCCAAGCTTGATCCAAGTAAATCTCTGGCTCAGGCCCTCAAAGAAAGAAAGACTACACGTGAATATGGCGGTGACCTGCCCGCACAGACACTCTCAAATTTGCTTTGGGCTGCGTGGGGCATAAATCGCCCTGATTCGGGAAGACGGACTGCTCCGAGCGCTCGAAATTGGCAGGAGATAGATCTCTATGTCGCTATGAAACAAGGAGTATACCTGTACGATCCGAAAAAGAATGCTCTCATGCCCGTCTTATCAGGAGACTTCCGTTCGTTGACCTACACACAAGTAGAACGGTTCAAAGCTGCTCCGATCCACCTCGTCTACATTTCCGATTTGGCGCGAACTGACGTGGAAGAAACGAGAGCGATGTTCTTGACCGCAATAGATACGGGTTGCATCGCGCAGAATGTCTACCTTTATTGCGCTTCTGAGGGGTTACCCACCGGATTCAGGGTAGCAATTGAAAAGGAAAAATTGGGTCAAGCCATGCAATTAAAACCCACTCAAAGGATCATAGGTGCCCAGAGTGTGGGACTTCCTCCGGAATCAACCTTTTGATTGTGGACCAGGCCATCTTCAAATCCGAAGGACAAATTGGCGATGCCTGCGAGCGCTTCGCTGGTCGGAAACGTTTGGAAGACCAAGTCTGTGCTCCCCATGCGTCATTGACTTACTTGGCTATATTGGATTCCATGGCAGCAATAAACGAGGTCCTGAAGAAGATGTGCGTCACCCTCCTTTCACTCGGAACAACGTCTCACGCTGATGAAGCAGCACTTGAACAAGCCCTTGAGAAGAGCGAGTGACCTATTGACGTATGTTTGATATTAGGAGCTGATCCGCGATTCCGCAGCCTGAATGCACTCAACTGTCTGGGTAGCGATCTCGAGTTCTTCGTTGGTCGGGATAACTAGCACCTTCACAGCGGACCCGTTCGCCTGAATTTCAATGGTGCCCTGAGTCCCCGCTTGATTACGTCCTGCATCCACTATGATTCCCAGGGAGGCTAGACCTTCGCAGCAACGCTGCCGCACCTCCGGTGAGTTCTCCCCGATCCCACCGGTGAACACCAGGGCGTCCACACGTCCCAGCACAGCGAAGTACGCGCCGATATACTTCTTGACGCGATAGCAAAACATGTCCAGGGCAAGCGATGACCGGGAATCAACCGATTGCGCCGACCGGACCACCTCTCGCATGTCATTGGTACCGCAGATTCCTAGCAGTCCGCTTTGATGCTCGAAGAGCGATCCGATATCTTCATATGTCTTCCCAGTCGCATCGGCGAGAACGCCCTGAAGGGCCGGATCGAGATCGCCGCATCGCGTGCCCATAATGAGCCCCTCCAGAGGGGTCATCCCCATAGAGGTGTCAACACTTCGGCCTGCTTGTATCGCGGTGGCGCTGGCACCGTTTCCCAGGTGCAGGGTGATCATGTTCAACTTTTCCAACGGCTTTTTGAGATTTAGAGCAGCCTGTTTCGCCACGTAGTGATGAGAAGTCCCGTGGAACCCGTACCTGCGCACGTGGTGGTCCGCGTAGAAAGTGTATGGCAGCGCGTAGTGGAACGCATGGGCCGGCATGGTCTGATGAAAGGCTGTGTCAAAGACCGCAACCTGCGGCACCTTGGGAAGATGTTCCCGAGCTACTTCGATGCCGATCAAATTTCCGGGATTGTGAAGTGGGGCCAGAGGAATCATGTCTCTGATAATGGATATGACCTCGTCGGTGATGAGAACGGGTTCACGAAACACCTCTCCACCATGCACAACTCGATGCCCGACGCCGAAAAGATCGCTGAGGTCCCATTGGCTGTCGGAATCGGAGAAGAAATTCATGATGACCCCGAATCCCTCGCGATGATTCGCCACCGGCTGAACATATGAGTGCTCCGCGAACTTTCCTTCGTTGTCTCTCTCCCGACGCTTCAACCGGCTCCCGGTTCCGCCTATTTCTTCCAGTATGCCGATCTCGAGGACTGACTGACGGGCCATGTCGAAAAGTTGGTACTTGATCGAGGAGCTTCCGGAATTTATAACCAGTACTTTCATGTCTGCTCCCGGAGCGCTTGTGCTTGAATCGCAGTAATCGCAATTGTGTTGACAATGTCGGTAACCGTACAGCCTCGGCTCAGATCGTTCACCGGCTTGTTCAGACCCTGGAGCACAGGACCTATCGCCACTGCGTTTGCCGAGCGTTGGACTGCTTTGTAGGTCGTGTTCCCCGTATTCAGGTCAGGGAAAATGAACACAGTCGCATGGCCGGCCACTTCGCTCCCCGGTAGTTTCGTTCGGGCGACGCCGGCGTCAATTGCCGCATCGTACTGGATCGGTCCCTCGACCTTGATGTCGGGCCGGAGTTCTTTGACCAATTCGGTGGCCTTTTTCACCTTGTCCACGTCTTCACCTGTGCCGGATTCCCCCGTAGAATAAGACAACATGGCGACATAAGGCTCAATCCCGAACATTTTGGCCGTCTCAACTGAACTGATAGCTATGTCCGCCAATTGCTGGGGATTCGGATTAGGGTTTACGGCACAATCACCAAAGACCAGGACTCTATCCGGCAGACACATGAAGAACACGCTGGACACGATGGAGACTCCCCGTCTGGCCCGTATGATCTGGAATGCAGGCCGAATCGTGTACGAGGTGGTGTGAACTGCACCAGAAACCATTCCATCCGCTTGCCCGTGGTAGACCATCAAGGTGCCGAAGTAACTGGCGTCTGCCGCGGCGTCCAATGCATTTTCCCACGTGACCCCCTTTTGCTGTCGGACATCATGATAGGTTCGAGCATAGTGTTCACGAAGAGGCGAGGCCAATGGGTCAATAATGTTGATGCCCTTAACCTCTACCCCCAGTGAACTTATCTTCTGATGGATCTTCTCCGGATTTCCCAGGAGAGTAATGTCGACCACGTCACGCAACAGCAGGATCTCGGCCGCCCTTAATATGCGCTCCTCGGTTCCTTCGGGCAATACGATATGCTTGCGGTCGGCCCTGGCACGCTGAAGGAGTTCGTATTCGAACATTATCGGTGTGACTCGGCGTGAACGAGTTATCAAAAGACGTTTCTGCAGCCAGTCAAAATTGACGCTCTTCTCGACAACTCCCAGTGCGGCAGCCATCTTTTTGGCATCTTCCGGAACGAGGGTACCTTTCACAGAATTTACATTGGTTGCGGTGGTAAACGTATCTGTTTCCACAGACAAAATCGGAACCGATGATCCGCCCAGCCCTTCAATGAGGCGCTGCACCTGTGGAGCAGGCTTGAAGCCCCCGGTTAAGAGCAGTCCCGCAATATGCGGGTACGAATTAGACGCGTTGGCAGCCAGGCATCCAAGAATGATGTCCGATCTGTCACCCGGTGTAATAATGAGGTTTCCCTCTTCGATATGATCCAGAAAGTCACGCAGCTCCATAGCTGCCACCTTGAACTGTGTCACGATCCGGTTCAGGGTTTCCGATTCCCCCCACAGACGCTGTGCATGCAAAGCTCTGGCAATTTCCGCGACGGTTGGTTTTGCAAGTATTTCGTTTTCTGGAATCACCCAGCACAGGACATCGCTCGGCATGGTACGCTTTAGCTGTTCAACAAGTTCCGAAGCACGCTCCACGGGTACCCTATTGGCAATTACCGACAAGACTTGACATCCTCGATCCTCAAGGGACTCCATCACGACCCTCATAGCGTCAACAATCTGTCGGGTCGTTTTCCCAAGGCCTCTGACCACTGCAATGACCGAGCAGCCAAGATTGTACGCGAGTTCGGCATTAAGGCCGAAAGGCAGCGCGACACCGGCAAAATCGGTTCCCGCGCATACCACCATCTCACATTCTTTTTCGAGGGCCTTGTACTTTTCAAGAATCAACTCAAAGAGCGCTTCCTGCTGGTCGCCACGAATCAATCCCAATGCCTGTTCATAGGTGCAACCGTACATAGCAACATAGGGAAAACGGGAACCGTATCGAGCCAGGATCAAGTGAATAAGTCGATCAGGCTGATCTTCGGACATGATCACCGGCCTGAAGAACCCTACGGTGCGCCCTTGGCTATAGAGCCATTCCATGAGACCAAGCACCAGTAAGGACTTTCCACTCAGCGCCTCGGCACCGGTTATGTACATGGACTGCGCCATAATTACCCCACTGCTTCTTCAAAGAAGCATCTTATTATGCAAAATTACAAAGAGATGAATCGTCCTTCACCTGTATGAACCTTTTTCCAATTACGTCATTATCCACTGCCACACTAAAAACTGTGATCTCAGCAACATGCACCCAATGATCCGGCACAAGAATCGTCGAACATTCTTGCAAAGACCAGCTAGCAGGATTCATACCAGACGGAACTTACTTGAGTGCCATTTCGATCTGAATAACCCCGGCTTCCTCGTCCATTTTGACCGAAAAACCGAGCTGACGGGCCATAATGATCATTTTGCTGTTATCTGGTGAAACAATGCCCCAAATAGAGGTTGTCCCTAGTCTCCTCGCTATACTGATAGAATATTCCGACAACATGGTTCCTATGCCTCTTCCCTGCCAAGCATCGGCTACTACCACCGCATACTCTCCCTTGGTAGTGTCCCCTTCCCGCATGATTCGACACACGCCCAAAATCCTCTCACGAGACTCAATCTCATCGACAGCTACTATCGCAACATCCCGCGCATAGTCGATCCGGGTAAAGTGTTTAACCCACTTCGGCGGGAGTTCCTTCACTTCCCCCAAAAATCGGAAAAAGATTGTACGTTGGGAGAGCGCATTGAAAAACTCTACTAGCAGAGGCGCATCCTCGGGCTTGATCGGTCGCATGGTTATTTGCGATCCATCCTTTGCAAAAGCTCTTGTTTGATAATGTAAAGGATAAGGGACCCCGGAATCTTCAACAGGCTCGGGCGGCTCAAAAGCACTCATCTTGCCTCACAATTGTTGTGAATGAATCTGTGGTCATCGCTTTTCTCCTCTCAAGAATCGGGCGGTAACACTGCTATCTCACCCTTGCTGACTGGTCTTATTAATTATACCAGTATAAATTCGAAATGTTACCCGCGTTCTCCTGCATGGCCTGCCCAAAAGCGCAAGGAAAACTCTTGAGAAGGAAATAATGCGGGCGATCCCGCTTTTTTGAAGGAAGGAAGAAAGACCGGGAACCCGCTTTTTCTGTAAAAGTGCTCCGCGCACGGCGAGCATGCATCAGCAGGCATCCGAGTGCATCGAGAGATCTCAGCCTCAAGATGCATGTTGGCACCACGCCGAGTGGGCCCGGCCCTTCCGGCAATCTCGCGAAAACACGGGACCAATTGGCTAGCGGTATATCAAAGTGGGGCAACATGCCCACCCGTTCCAATTCCGGTAGCGTCCGGCCTCCGTGCCGGTCGAATATTAATTCCAGAAAGCTCGCGGCCTCCGTGATTATTCCCCAGCGGCAAAGAGAATTTCGGGAACCCGCTCGTAGATGAAGCAAGAAAGACCGGGAACCCGCTTCTTATGTAAAAAGCCGGTTCCCCCGCCTGACATCATCGTTCATGCGAGAAACCACGCTGCTCACACTCATGCGCCAGTAGTCTTATTTAGAAGCGGCCAAAGACTGTCATTGCGAGTGGAGCGAAGCAATCTCTATTCTCATGCCTGGCAGGAACAACCTCCGGGATTGCTTCGTCGCTTTGCTCCTCGCAATGACAGTTGGGGCCTGTGAGGCGCCTGAGAAACATACCGGCAAAGGCGAAGAAAAGGCTCTGACGGAGCCTATACGCAACACGACACGTACCTCAGCAGGGCAACAATATTTGTTTCCTCCCCCGGAGAAGTGTTTCCCTTGACAGAGCCCCTCTTAATGGGTGAGCCCTCCCATATTGTTAATTATTGGACAGTTGGACGGTTCGGACGGTTTTTCCGAGTAATATGTCGGCTGTTTAACAATGATTCTTTTCACGAGGCGGTGTTGGTGTATGCCGCCGGATATCAGTGCGTAAAGCCCCGCGACATGGTCAATATCAGGACGGTCAAACGTGAGCCAAGAGGAGACGTGACCCCGCCCATATGAGTCTCAGCCCTTATTCGAAGATTTCTCTCAAGTTCTCCTCGTTATCCACTAAATAGATCATTCGGTACTTTTTCCGAAGCTCGTCTGTGACCCGAAACATCCTCTCTCTTTCAGGATGATATATTCTGATGTACACATAGAAGTGCCCAGCGGGAGCCAACTCGTAAGAATTCATAAAGCTCACAATGCGGACATCATGTCCAAGTATGAGATCGGTAATCTCTTTGATCTTGGCCGTTTCATCCTCGACCAGGAGCGCAAACTGCAGGCCTTTTCTTGTCACCCCGCTCACCGCTATCAGAACTTTGAACACATCTGTTTTTGTTATGATTCCTTGAACACTCCCTTGGTCGTCGATGACGGGTACGCCGGAGAATCCCTTTTCCAGCAACACCTGAGCGGTTTCTTCCACTGTAAAATCCAGCGGGACTGTGACGACATGTGGGGTCATGAAAGCGCCTACCGCAAGCCCTGAGATTTGGGACCGGACATGCTGAATGTCCATCACCACCACACTTGACGGTAACGCTTTCTTGATGTCGCGGTCAGTGGCTATTCCCACCAGCTTTCCGTCTTCTAGGACCGGCAGGATGCTGATGCCATGTTCCATCATTAAATCGATGGCCTGCTGCATGGTTGCGTTAATATCGATGGTGATGACTGGCTTGATCATCCAATTCTTGACCAACATTCCGATACTCCTTTCAGCTTATGCCAACTCCCATGACTACGAACTCCACAACCAACGACAGAAATCCTGTGGTAACTCGTCCCTGGCTTCGCTTGGGATAAGTGGGGCGTTTTCTCGGACAGTTGACATGCCCCCGAATTATGTACCACTTGTCACGTTAGAGGTATAGTACGTTTTCCTCCTTGCAGGGAGAGGATCTCTTGGTCCAGTGTGGACGATCCAGGTTGTGAGTATGGCTTCAGGATCTGGCGATCGGTAGTTCAATTAGCTGTGTGGTTTGAAGGTGTTGTATTCCATTCTCCACTGAGCGACGTCATACCACATTCCGCGTATGAACGCGAGTTGGTATCAGACCGTGTTTCGGATCCACCCTTTCCGCGAAAGAGGCGCCGCCAGCGGACAGACCTTCCGCAGCATCGTCTGACAAAAATGTTGACACTGCTCAATTTCCTGTCAGGGAATTCTGGGTACACCATGCTTAATTCCGCCGAGGTGTCCGCTGCAGAGTATATCCAATGTCTTGGCGGGCTGGTTTTGAAATCACGGCGCCTCGGTTACCGGAATAGAGCAGGAGATGCCTCAGAAATTACTACAACATTATCGGAAAACTGATTTCGGGAACAGCCAATTGTGAGAACCGGCTTTTCGACCCTTAATCACATAATAACGATCAGGAACCAGAACACTCGCCAACCCAGCCATCAACAGATAGTTACACTCTCCCCCGGCCCTTTCATGAATTAAGGATGGTGTACCCGGAATTCCTGTACCCGGAATTCCCGAAATGGCTAAGCCAGGGAGGATCTCAGAATACCGGCAAAGGCGAAGAAGGTACGCATCACGGCCGTACCTCAGCAGGGCAACAATGATTATTTCCTCGCCAGGAGAAGCGTTTTCCTTGACAGAGCACCTCTTCATGGGTGACCCCATCAACGGCCTATCCTGGAATCAGCTAGTTTTTTATTTATTTTTTAGACGGCGAGTGCTTATTAAGGTAATCTTCTAATTCATTAATTATCTGAAAATATTTGAACAAAGGGTCTGCCAAAGCAAGCAAACCGGGTTCTTTAGGTTTACCTATAATTATCAAAAGATCTTGCAAGAGTCGGAAATATGCAGACTCGAGCAACTTAATCAGCAGCTCTATCAGCCTCACATCTAAATAAATCAAAAGCGCCAATATTTGGTTAATATCTTGAACTGAATTAGCCTTAAGCCTTATCAAGACAGCCGCGACAGTAAGACGCCCCCCATCGACGCTCATGGCAAAAGGCGATAACGCCCCAGGACTGACTCTTCTACAAAGCTCTGTCAGGTCCCGTAATGTAATTGTCTTCCTATCCCTACAACGTGACTTATGGCACATCCAAGACTTCAAGCATGCA
>JBKQRG010000191.1:0-8373 GCA_052144015.1 Desulfomonilaceae bacterium | reverse complement strand
GGTAATTCTCGGGCGAGGTTTTCCCATGAATTACGTGCTCTCTTTTGTTGTTTTGTGCTTCCTTTTGTCAGGATGCGCAGCAATGGGCATCCAGGTCAGCAAATTAGATAATTCCAAGTCTTTCAAGGCCGACCAGGTCCCACAAGTCATAGAGCGCGGTCCCAAAGACGTTTCCGCAAAGCTCGCAACGTCCAATCATCGATCCAAATCCGTAAAGGCCTTATCCTCCGGGCCTACGCACCCGGACCAGTTTTAACCCCCAGTCGTCATCCATTCTACAATCTAAGAAAAATCTTGTCTGCGACCCGCGGTGAAGTCCCAATTGGGGGATGGGTCTCCTCTCGTCATTCCAACGCAAGTCGGAATCCAGCTACTGTTCCTGGATACCGGTGTACGCCGATATGACAACAAATTAGGGACACTACCGGATAATTGCATGATTTCTATTCACCGAATAACATGTTATGTTTCGGAATATGTTGTGGTAAGCCTTTGGGAAAAGACTTGAAGGAGCGGCTGGTCATGAAGTTACAGGTAGTCATACATGAAGCAGAAGAGGGAGGCTACTGGGCGGAAGTCCCGGCAATTCCCGGCTGCGCAACGCAAGGTGAGACATTCGAGGAACTGCTCCAGAATCTCTACGAGGCTGTCGAGGGTTGTCTGTCGGTCTCTGTGCAACAACCCAAAATAAGCGAACGTGATCGCGTGTTGGAAATAGTAGTGTGAAAAGCGTACCGGGCAAAGAGTTGTGCCGAGTATTGGAAGAACACGGATGGTCATTGCTTCGGATCCATGGCAGCCATCACATTTACGGCAAGCCCGGTAGCATAGTGCGTCCTTCGGTTCCGGTGCACGGGAGCAAGCCTCTGAAGAAAGGACTGTTGAGGCATTTGATGCAAATAGCGGATTTGTCGGATTCTGATCTCTAAACTGCTCCACAGAGTGCGGCATTCTCGAAGAAGGACTTATGCCAAAAACCAAGGAACCTGGAATTCATATGAGTGGCGGTCAATTGATCGCTCGCTGTGATCTCATACGGATAATGGACCAGGGGTCGATCATCCGGTGCCGTGTGTTGTCATGTCTGGCAACCGAGGATGGAGCTTGTCTGGCGAGACTTGAAATCCTTGAAGGCGAACGGCAAGGCGAGAAGATTAGCGCCACCCTGAGGGCCGGGGAGGAGACGCTCGGAAACACGGACAGCTGACGTTATTTCAAAAAACCGCTTTGGAGTGCAAACAGGGGCATATGATGGTATGTTCATATGGTTCAGCGTGCTCCTTGTTCAGATACCATGAATCTAAGCGGGACAGGACTTAAGGAGCACAGGATAACATCTTAGATATAGGAACAATCTGTCTTTTTCAGCAATGTGCCGACAGCTTTATGTGCGTCAACTCCACCGGATTCCACACGGCATTCCCTGTGGTGTAGCCATACCTTGGCCTGGCCAACTGTGCAAAGGCGCCCAAAATTTCAAGCTGCCACATGATTTACGATATAACGGCCACACAAAAGAAGAGGTCGTCTACTTTATGCATTGACCCACTTTCCACAGGCCGCGGGCCATTACTGAAGTCGTACATCAGAATTGATTGAAGGTTCATTTGTGAGTGAATGATGGAGCACTACCTCGACCGTGGAATAAATAAACGCCTACGGACGGGAATATTTTTCATAATTATTTTCGCTCTGCTCTTTTTTCTCGGAAGAGCACGATTACCACTCGCTCTGCCTTTTTGGGGCTGGGTCCTGTGGAGAGATGCAGGGACGATGTTTCATTATCTGGTCTCCGGACCTGGCCCTGTGACTGGTATCATTCGGGGGATATTGGGTCATGTTGAGGGACCGCTGCAGTTCATTATTCTAAATGCATATTGCTACGGCGTCGGAGATATATTCCCGTTAAATCCGGCCACGATGCAATTTCCGAACACTATTCTTACCTTCCTGATTGCCGTGTTCGCATTTCTCCTCGGGAGAAGGCTTTTTTCCGATAGATTTGCTTACTGCCTTGTCGTGGCGTTTGCGCTGAGTCCCTGGTTGGCTTTCACCCTCCGAGTTCCCTGGTACTTCAATACGCTTAGTTGCTTATTGCATTTCACGACTTTCTATTTCTTCACGGGATTCATGATGCAGCCCGGATCGAAATTTTACCGAGTAGCTGCTCCAGTCTCTTTTTCTTTTTATATTTGGACCGGCCTGGATTGGCCTATGTACTTCTTAGTTCTCGCATTTTTCCTGTGGCGGAGCGGTGCATGGAGAAGCGTTCTTTGGAATCCCTTTAACATTTTGCCGTTAACCGCAATAACGTTCCTGATTATCTGGGCGGCTGCACTGTATCTGAAGCTGGGCACGGGAGCTTTCATGTTCTCCCGACCAATCTATCCATTTTTGAGACTCGTCGAGCAAATTCAAGCGTGCAATTGGATTAGCGTGTGGGAATACACTTTGCTGCCTAGTGGGGCACATCTGATCTCGGCCATTATCGGACTTGCCGGCTATTTCTATGGCGACAGGAAAGTACCTAACCCGTCATCCGTGGCCAGGGCATTTCTCGACTCCATGGGGTTGTGGTTCATTTTGGCCACTCCGCTGCTAATTGTTTCGTCAGGAGATCCAACCTACTTGTATGTGATAGGTATGCCATCGGCCGTGTTTGCCGCATTTACTCTCGCCAAGCTGCGTTGGATCCCTTTGGCCATAACTATATTCACAATGCTGTGCTTACAGCTACTTTTTATCTTTGGACCTGATTTTATTAGTCCACCTGACCAAAAACGTCGCGTCCTTGCTGCAGCATGCTATCTCATAGAGCAACGCCCCGATTTGTTAAAAGAGAACAAAAAACACATGGCAACCGGCGATCCGAGCATCATCGGAAACGGCGAGCATGGCGCCGCGGTCAGCCAATATGCAAGAAGCCGGACCAAGTGCCTGATTGTACCGTTGGATTGGCCTGTATTGAGAGATCCGAGTGACCTTGACGACGTTAAGTCCTTTGTGGACAATTATACCGAAAAAGGTGTCATAAACGCTGATTGGCTCATTGTTGAATCCGAAGCTTTGTCAGAGACAAACATCGCCCGAGATTTCTTTTTACAATTACTTCATGACCCAAATGTCAGGTGGCTGGCACGGTTCCGAGAATCAACAGGGCAAGTCATCTACATAGGGGAAGTCATGGAATCTGGCGCCGTCCCTATTGAAGAAGTGCCTGAAATGGACGTAATGGCGTTGTCTAATCAGTATGAATCCAACTACGACAGAATAAGTTTTCTAAAAAACCATGTGCCATATATTTGGAAGCCCCGATTGCAAGAAACCCTTGCCGGGGCAAAATGATTATTCTCGCAAAAACAGGGCGACCGGTCCCTGGGACGAAAGGATAGAATGAAGCCGATACAGGGCCGATAGAGGTGATCAATCACCAGACCGCAAAAAATTTCCACAACGCTTCTTGCCATTATCGCCCTGACGTTTCTCATCCTGACTACGCCAACTTATTCTGCTACGCCTGAAACGGAAGCCGCGGCCAGATCGGTTTGGCTGAAGCCATGATAAATGGCAGTTGAACTCTGAAGTGACAGGAGTTGCCATTTGCAAATGGGGCCATTCGTCCCCACCCTGACTTTTCTACTTCTTGTTTGCTTTGAGACCCCTGATGCCATCCGAATTGCTGTCATTCATGAGGAGTGGCGGCGTTTGTATTGCGTTTGCGGCGCAAGTGCCATGCATATAGCCCGCCGATAACTGCACCCGCCGGAACGGTCACATTTCCGTAAAAGAGCCAGCTCCAAAAAGTGTACACGCATGAGGTCCATATGCCGGTCAATAAATCGATTGGGGGTTCTCCGAGTGAAGAAGCATATCCGGCAGTGCTGTTAAAAATCCAGTACCCGATGTAAAATTCAATTAGTTCGAAATACCAGCATACATAGTGGGCCAGCGAACCGCTCAGAATGCCCACAAACACGCCGACCACAATACTGTGATGCTGGAGTTTTTCCACGATCAGCCACCAGAGCAAGGCCGACGTAATAAATGCCGCAGCCCCCGCGTGCAAAGGAAATAGCTCGTACGCGAACCCGAGTGCGTTGTAAGTAATATAACCTCCCACCACAAGCCCCACGGGGCAGCACAGAATGCCAAAGATTAGAGACCTGGATCTCACTGCCCCTCACCTGCCGGCAACAACGCAATGTCCAGCAACTGATCTATTTCTTCTCCCATAATCACGGTCAGCCCTTCGGTAACCTCTCCCGGCAAAGCCTGAAGATCCACGTCGTTTCGTTTGGGGAATACCACCGTTTCCAGCCCTGCCCTTTGAGCTGCCAGCACTTTCTCGCGAACACCCGCCACGGGTAACAATCTGCCATTCAGAGTAATCTCGCCTGTGAAGCCTATGCTCCGGCGTGCAGGCCGACGCGTTAGGAGCGAAATCAATGCGAGCGCAATCGTCACGCCCGCGGAAGGACCTTCCTTCGGGATGGCGCCAGCCGGGATATGGATATGCATATCGCTACCACTGAAAAAGTCAGGATCTATCCCCAAGCGCTCGGCATTGCTCCGCACATAACTCAAAGCAGTCTGTGCCGATTCACGCAGGACATCACCCAGTGACCCAGTCAGGATTAACTGTTGATTGCCCTTCATACGAGCTGCTTCAACAGATATTATCTCGCCACCGAACTCGGTCCGAACCAGACCTGTCGTAACTCCGATTTGATTCCCAGCCTCAGCTACCTCATGTGTAAACTTTCGAGGTCCGAGGAACGTCTCCACTAAGTTTGCGGTGACAAGTGCCGGGCAGTCCTCTTGGCCTTCTTTTAAGGAGATGCGGGCCAATTTTCTCGCTATATTTGCTATTTCTCGTTCCAAATTGCGGAGCCCCGCCTCGGATGTGTAATCACGAATAATCTTGCTTACAGAATCATCAGTGAAGCTCACTCCGCGACCCGTTAATCCGTTGTCTCTCAGTTGACGAGGGACCAGATAGTCCTTGGCTATCTGCATTTTTTCTTTTTCAGTGTATCCGTGGAAATTGATGACTTCCAAGCGATCCAGCAGTGGCGTGGGAAGGTTGTCCGTCACGTTGGCTGTGGCTATAAACATCACTGCTGACAGATCAAAAGGTACATCCAGATAATGATCGACAAAATTGCGGTTCTGCTCGGGATCCAAAATCTCCAGCAGGACCGACGCGGGATCGCCTCTGAAGTCTTGCCCGATTTTATCAATTTCATCCAACATGAACACCGGATTTCTGACCGATAGCCGTTTAATTTCATTTATAATATGCCCGGGCATTGCCCCTACGTAAGTTCTTCTGTGACCGCGGAGTTCCGCCTCATCTCTCAACCCTGCCAGTGAGAAACGCACGAATTTCCTTTCCATTGCCTCGGCAATAGCTAATCCGATTGAAGTTTTTCCGGTTCCCGGCGGACCCGCGAAACATAGGATAGGGCCTCTGGTAATCTGTGCACAACGTTTCTTCTCAAGCACGCGATTAACAGTAGACCGCAATTCGTCTATTTTGAAAGGCTTCGAAAGATAATAGGCAGCCCCTTTTGTCAACGCGTCTACTGCGGAATCCACCGTAGCGTACCCGGTGACCATGATAATGTCCGTGTATGGTGCTCTCTGCTTAATTGAGTCCAATAGCTCTGCGCCATTCATCTTCTCCATCTTCAGGTCAGTGATAACGAGATCGTACTCATCCGCATCCATTTTCAGCAGAGCGTCGATTCCATTAACAGCCGTATCTACTGCATGCCCCAGCTTTGCAAGGATATGCTGGATATTGGCACGTGCCATTTCTTCGTCATCCACGACGAGCACCCGAAATTTTCTCATGCTGCGCAGAGTTCTTGCGGCAAGATATTCCAGGACTCGTTCCTTAACGTGAGAAAGACCGTAATGACGATTTTCCAGGATGCCTTCAGCTCGCTCAATATCGAGATTGTCATTTGTGGAGCGGTTCCATGGCAGGGAAATTAAATAGTCAATGTACGTTATTCCGATGGAGTATTCAGCAGCCGAAGGGTCTGTCTTCTCAAGTTTCTCTAATTCCTTCGAAGCCACCGAGAGCACAGCTTCGGGCAAATGGGCTTTCTCAACCGCCGCACGCAAATCGACGAGGTCTTGCGCTACGGACGAATGCTCCACGTCGTTTTTCTTAAAAAAGGCCATTCACTTATCTCCATATCGTCAATGTTAACACAACAATGGCGATCCATTCCAATGTTCTGTGAACTGGCAGAAAACACCTGGTTCTCCTGTTGCATAATGCAACCTAACACCTATAGTGCAATATACGGCATTGTCATGTCATGAAGCAAGAATTCTGAACTTATCCCTCAAACGTTACTTAATGCAACGCCGCCTCGTTAACAGAATTTTTCAGAAACGATGCTTTCATTGTCAAAAACCAGCTTACAATCCTGCTTGTTTGAACTTGGCACGCTATTTGATACAGTTGAGAAGCAAGCGAATCGAAATCAAGCGAGGGTCTAAAATGAGATTCTGGAGAGACAAATTCCAAGCTATGGCGGCAGCCGTTGCGTTCGCCCAAGCAGGCGAATGGGAAACAGCAAAATCGTTACTGCAGAAGCCGATTGGAAAGCAAATTGACCGGCCTGCAACCATCTCTAGAAGAGCTAATCGGCAGGCCAGAAGGCCCTCTTTTCGCATTTAGGATCGCCGTACGGGGTAGATGCAATTATCATTTTACGTCCAGGAGGAACACTATGGCCCCCGACTCGAAAAAGAAAAACCCATTGGTAAAAACTCTTATTTATGGCGCGGTTACCGCAGTCCTTTATGCCGCGGTTTTTTCAAATGCCGACACTGTCTTGCATCTTTTTGCAAGGGGAGGAGCCTACGCCGCACTGCCAATTGGCGCTGTTTTCTTCTTTTCGTTCGCACACGGAGCTTTTGCCGGGAATTTATGGTCACTTCTGGGCATCGAAGCCATTACAAAGCAGCCCGAAAGACGGGCTCCGGTCCCGGCTCCTCGTCCAACTCGGAGAGCCCGGCCTCGCCTGCGCTTGAGCGTTTGATATTCCTATAGGAGGACATGGCAATGCACGATATGGTCGTAGAGGGGGCAAAGTTTATTGACCTCAATTTTGTTAATGTAAGTTTCCTATTTATGGTGGGATTCATTGGAGGTCTTGTCAGTGGATTCATAGGTTCGGGGGGTGCTTTTGTTCTGACACCTGCGATGATGAGTTTAGGCGTCCCCGCAGCGGTAGCAGTTGCAAGCAATATGTGCCATAAGTTCCCGAAAGCCATGATCGGCGCATATAAGAGATACAAATACGGCCAGGTGGATATCAAGCTGGGACTCGTGATGGCTGCTTCCGCGACTGTCGGAGTTCAGGCGGGAATAAAGATTCAGGAATATGTTCTGTCAAAATGGGGCGAAGCAGGCTCGAATCTATATGTGAGTCTTTCATTTGTGACTGTATTGATAATCGTTGGTGGATACGTTTTTTACGACGCATGGAAATCCTCGAAATCCGCGCTTCCGGATCAGGTTTCGGCGCTCGCGCGGAAACTCCAGCGGATTCGCATTCCGCCGATGATTCATTTTAAGACGGCGAATGTCACCATATCCTTATGGTTCACAATTCCGGTGGGGTTTGCGACTGGTCTGCTGGCCGCGACGATAGCTGTCGGCGGCTTTGTGGGCGTGCCGGGCATGATATATGTGGTCGGCGCATCCGGACTGATTTCTTCCGCTTCTGAACTGGTTATCGCATTTATCATGGGTTTTGGCGGATCCGTCAAATGGGCGATTCACGGAATGGTGGATATCAGACTCACCCTTATTATATTGGCGGGATCTCTTTTGGGTGTCCAACTGGGGGCTATCGGGACCACATACGTGAAGGAAAATATGATCAAAGTCGTTATGGGGACGATCATGCTAGTGGTAGCTCTCAGCAGAGCGCTTGCCGTTCCGAAGTATTTGGAAGAATTAGGCGTAATTTCGATGGCGAAATCAACAATCGGCTTGCTGGAGCTGGCCAGCTTTATAACAATGTGCGCAGCGCTTGCAATAGGTGCCATAATAATACTCGGGAGCATGTGGAAGGGCAGACCGGTCACAGAGGTGTATCCTGCCGTGCCTATTAAGGAAAGCTATGAACATGTTTAATTGGTATAAGTGAACCAAAATCGTGCCACACTTCGCGTTCCCAGGCTCCGCCTCATGTGCGCCAACTTAGGGGCAGGTTATCGTTCCGTAGGAACTTCTGAAAGTAGCCCGGTGATTCATCGCCGGGTAAAGAATGCGGCTCCAGTAAAGGTCGTTCAGTCCCATGGGGACGACTGAAGAAGGTATGGCCGGCGTTAATCGATCAGCCG
>JBKQRG010000190.1:0-7587 GCA_052144015.1 Desulfomonilaceae bacterium | reverse complement strand
TCGCCTGATCGAACCGTAATTTATCCGAAAGAGAGAAACATATGCCTGAATCGGAAATTCTCAAAGAAAAGTTGATCCTTGCAGTCGATGACGAGGAGGACGTGTTAGAGACCATTCAGGAGGAGCTCTCAGAGTATCCTGAAGTCAGGCTGCATACTGCAACTACATTTGAAAAAGCACGCGAATACCTCGTATCCTTCACCTACGATCTGGTGATTCTGGACATAATGGGGGTGCGCGGGTTTGATCTACTCCGGATAGCTTCCAATCAAAAAATGCCTGTTGTGATGCTTACTGCTCACGCTTTAAGTCCTGAAGCCTTGAAGGAATCTATCGAAAAGGGAGCGCGGGCTTATTTGCCCAAAGATAAGCTTGGTTCATTGGCGCCTTTTCTCGAAGACGTATTGAAACTCAATTATCAATCAGTTTGGAAAAAGGCTTTCGACCAGGTCGCAGTCATTTTTGATAAGAAGTTTGGCTCAAGTTGGAGAAAATCCGAAGAAGATTTTTGGGGTGACTTTGAAAAGAAGCTCACAATGGAGGATGCAGTCATCATTAAGTGATATTTTCCCGATTCCAGCATTTTCATTTTACCGCGTAGACGCTGTTAAGTGTCAGTGATGAAGTCTGCCTTAGCGATAAAATAGTCGCGAATAATCTTGTTTGCAAAGCAATTGCCGCCTCTAACTATCGAATTTATTTAGGTCCCGGACGTCCATATATTCCTTTCAGCCATAATTACGTCTCACAATTTTTGGACCCGGAACGGGGGCTCCGGTTTTCGTATGGTCAGCCATTCGCGGTAACTTGGAAGTAATGGAGCTGCTTCCGGATAACTGGGCTGACGTCAATGCAGTGGAAAATGAATGCTGGACCGCGTTGGAGGATTTTGTCTGAGGAGGCAACAGGACGTGGTCAGTCTGCTTTTGGGAGAAAGGTCTAATGCCGACGCAAAAACTGCTGGGGCGAAAGCGCGTTGAAACTCGCTCAGACGATTGGTCAAAGGAGATCGAGGATCTCCTCAGACCCTCGGTGCGAAGGAATAGCACCTTGATGCTGAATCGCTTTTGAATACCAACTTAAGTTTTCCTGTCCGATACGCATTCCACGTGCTCTCAATCCCAATTGTTCATCAATGGCTGAATCAAAAACACCACAATTCTATCCACGTTCATGATGTATTTATTTGGTTTTTCTTGACAAAGATTGTAAACAGCACTTATAATCACGCATCGGCCTATTTTAAGGCTTCAGCGCGGCTTCAATAGCCGTGCGGGCGCTCGTTTGATGGAACATGATTGATGCTTTGGTCCGTCTCACTTGCGAAAGGAGTAGCGGGTCATGAAGTCTGTTTTCCATCGGAGTACACTGATTGCCGCAGCCATCTTGATCTTTCAAGGATGCAGCGAAACTCCAGTTGAGGTACAGCCGCGCGAAACTGCCCAGTCCCAGAAGGCCGTCACAGATCTTCAATCACAACTGGCACGATCCGAACAAGAACTTACCTCATTACGCCGCGAAAATAAGCAACTCGAAGCGAAGCTGAAAGCTCTTACTGAAGAACGCAGCAAAGAAGACACCAGCAGGGACGATAAAAAAATTGAGCTGTTGGGGGCAAAAGCGATTGCTGAATTTCAAGTAGATCAGTTGAATCGCCGGTTGGACAAATTGCAGGCAGATTTGGACGCTAAAGATAATGAATTCGCATCTATCAGGCAAACCGCCGAACAGAGGGAAAGTCAAATAGAGGAGTTAACGAGGAACATCGAGCAATTAAAAGCTCAAGAAAGGAAAAGGACAACCGATCTCACATCGAGACTCGATAAGATCGGCAAAGAACTAGAGCAAAGCTCTTCCGAAAGTAGTGAGCTCAAACGCAGCCTCGATGAAAAAGATCAGTTGCTGGCGACTTTGAAAAATGCCGTGAACGACGCGACAAAACTGAAAGCTCAGGCGGAGTCGGAAGCGAATCGACTCCGCTCGGAATTGGCTGAAACCGCCAAGAAGTTGGAGTCGGCCAAAACCGCGGCAGACCAAGACAGACGAGCAATCAGCAATTTACAGGCCCAAGAGGAAGAAGCTCGCGAACACGTCGTTAGGTACAGTCGGGCTGCTGATGAATGCAAGCTCGCGTCGGATCGCCTGGAACAAGAGGTAAACAAATTGCGAGCCGAAATTTCGGACCTGACGTCTCGTGTGCAAACGGCGCAACCGACACAGAAAGACCAAACTTCCGTCATCGACAGGATTTTGGAAGAACCTATAGCGGAGGTTCTACCTGAGATCCCTTCCGCGCTCCGCTAATTTTCAATTTTCCAGTTTTTCCAAAAATGCAAGAGAATTCAGTTGCTTGCCCAAGAGGTGCTTCACGAATGCTGAAATTGTTCTTCTCAGCTCATTTCGACCCGTGCGATTCAGGGACAAGCGGTTCGCAGCTTGACTAGACATTTCCAGTCCGCTACGCACAAGAGCTATAGTAGATGGAGAAAGGACCATGTGCGTCGGGTCGGTTGCGGCCAAACATTCTCGGTGGCAGGCCCCGCCCAGACTTAAAGAAAAAAAGGCGCTCTGGCCGACTGATATTTTCTCGCCGCAGTTCGGGCATGTATCAAATCTAGGAGCGTAACCCAATTTGCCGAGTAGTCTTATTTCTTCCAGTAAGTAACGGACCGGCTTGAAGTGTGTAGTTTCAAGCTCATAAAGAAAAATAGCGAGAAATTCAAAAAGGTCCTTATCCGGTTGATTCTCAGGCAAGAGCCCGTAGGTTAGTTCAAAGAAATAGGCAGCTTGGGCGACTTTTTGTATGTCGGACCGAATTCCCAAAAATCCATGCAGAGCCTGAGCCTCATCAATCCACACCATTGTATCCTTTTGTCGAGACCTTATGGTGAGGTCCACCAACGAAAAAGGCTCAAGGTGTCCCCCAAAACGTACACGGCTCTTTTTTGCATTTTTAGCCACACCTCTAAGCCATCCCAGTTCCCGGCTCAAGAAAATGACTAATTCATCAGCTTCTCCCCGGTCCTGTTTCTTCAGTATCATCGACCTGACAACAGGCAATTTTGAACCTCATCAGATCACGTCCGGGTTTATTGAAGCGTGTTTATCGTTCCATAGACTTGATGGTTCTTGACCCATTCTTTCTGGTTTTCTATGAAACGTCTCAGTTGCCCGGTCGGTTCGGATTCTAATCTTCCTAGCCCAGCTGAAGCGATTTTCTGCATTCCGGGATCAATCACGAGGACCATTGAGCCGGCCGTTTTCACAGTTTCAGGATTCGCTGGAGCGCCTTTCAATGCGAGTATCGCCAATGTATTTATACTCCATGCCTTAAATATCGTATCGTTCTGTCGTTCGGCTGCAATCATAGCGGCCTTGAGCGATTTGTAATCCGCCATGTCATCTATGCAGCCGAACGCGGTTTGAAGAAGATCGAGGCGTCGAGATGCCAAATTGACCACGTTCTTCGCTGTCTGTTTTGATGGATTTCCGTTTGACGGCAAAATTCGAGCCAATTCCTGAGCCCCTTGCTTTTGGAACAAGAGACCACAATTCATGAACTGGAATCCGCCGGGCTCGTCAAGAAACTGCCTGCCCAGGGCAGTAACGCGTCTGTAAATCGTTTCAGCCTGTTTGATTTTCTCACGTTTCTCTAAGAATTTAGCATATTTGATAGCTGCTTCGACATAATCTTTAAACATTTCCCACGGAACAGGCTTGCGTGTATCTTCCCACCGATTTTTGAAGTCCTCGTGATAAAGCTGTAGTAATCCGTCTCGATTCTTTGTTGCGGCTTCCAGCAGTACCTGAACGCCTCGACCTTTCGGGTCAACTCCTTCACGGCCTTTCTCAGATCTATACAAATTCTCCAATTCCTTGTACTGCTCTATGGCCGTTCCCTGGTGGGGCGGATCTAGGAGCTGCAGATCCTCGTTGCCGGGTAATCCAAGCTTATCCAGAATCGCAAGAGTCGCCAAAAAACGCTGCGCTGATTCTTCTTGCAGCGGTGTTGGGTAAACCGAGGTAGTATTGACTGTATATTCGACTTTGAGCGGCCGTTCCAGCCACCATTTATTGTCTTCCATTACCCATAACAGCGTCAAATTTAAGACCGAGCGGTCCGGATATTGTGGAGCGAGCACCGGCCCCATGAATCTTAGGGTCGACCTAATGCGATCCGTTTTGCCGTCTTCCGATTTGAAACGTTCCTCGATCACGGCCTCTTTGAATTGTAGTGACCTGGCGGGAAATCGTTTCAAAAAAGCGTCCACATCATTAACCCGAACGTCTTTATCGGCGACGATATCGGTATGAAGAATATTTAGAACCGCTCCGGCATCTTGTGCCAAGAACATGTTGACAAAGCTGCCGAGAGCTTGCTGGGGTTCCTCGGGAGTAGCGAAAAACGGGAAGAGCCCAACCAGACCGATAGCTAGGCAGCAGCAGATTTGGTGATTCCGCGGAAATCTTTTCAAAGCTAAGAATGACATATTTCTAGAAGGGTACTCCGTTAGTTTTTTTGATTTAATTCTTGCCGAATCTGACCAAAAAACTGTTTCACTCAGGGACGCCGCTCCGGATCGCCATCCGTTCTGAGGACAGGCGGAACTTGCGAGCGCAATCTCATTATAATTTTTGGTGATGGAGTTCAAGAGCCTTATTGGAAAAGAATGCTGGATCAGACAATTTGTTATGACTCTGATCACCAAAGACGTGAATGATAGTTATCCAAGTCATTACTATGTAAACGGAATCCGGAATTGTTCCCAGCGAAAGCGCGGATCTAAAGCCGGCTGATTCCCGTTTTATCGGGAATGTTCACCTGGATTCCTGTTCTTGCAGGGATGACAGTAAGCAACCCGGGGGTGGCATTTACTTCCAGCCAATTCAAAAATCATTCGAAACAACTCCAAAATGAATTCAACTCAGATCTTTCCGTCAGCCTCCAGCATCTTTATCAAAGGCAGAGTGACGCGTCTCTTAAGCTCAAGAGAAGTCTGATCAAGGATCTCCAGGACTGCGGCCAATTCTTTAATATTTCGCGTTTTGCGAGTGACTAAATAATTGCTGATTTCCTGTGGTACACGAATGCTTCTGTCTCTTGCCATTTTGTCCAATATTAATATTCGATCCTGATCTTGGGGAGGATCCAGATGAAAAACTAATCCTGAGTTGATGCGAGACCGCAGATGCGCATTGTGGGGGAAAATCTCCTCGGCCGATGCATGGGCGGCAAGTAATATTGGCGCGCCGATTCTGTCCATCTTATTAAAAAGATTCCACAAGTCTGTATGATCCTGATCTTGGATCAGATGAATATCGTCGAAAACAATGCAGCACATTTTACTTGGTTCTTCATCGATCTTGAGCACCAGATCCTTAAGTGTCCGTCGATTATGAGGAAAAACTCCAGGTACCGCCATTTCCCCGACAGTATGGATCGAGAACGACCTGTTCTTCAAAAGTGCAGCTACGGCAGTGATTATATGAGTTTTGCCAGTTCCTTCGGGGCCATACAGGAAAAGGGAGGGAAAGGGCTTTTCGCGATTTCCATAAATGTTCCGGACCATGGCAACAGCTGCTTGGATTCCTTCATGAAGCACCAGGGTATCGAAGGTCATTCGGGGCGGGGTGTTAAATGGTAGTGCAAGCTGGTTCATAATTCAGGATTGTATGATGCTTTGGGGTATTCTTCAATCCGCAGAACAGAAAGTAGTGCAAGACAAAACACTTGACAGATAGCTCTCGGTTGCTTAAAAAAGAACTAGCCGCGAATAAGAGTACCCTCCAGGAGAACGCTTCCATCCGAGGAAAATTTATCCAGACGATTGAACCATTCAACGGGAGAATGGTTAAACGGCATAGTTAGTCGGTCCTCATAAAAACTTCTAAGAACCTCATATTATCACCCCATCGCGATGGTGAAGAGACCCAGGAGATTTCATGGATGTCGCAGAATTGAAAGAAAAAAAGGTTAGTGAACTTTTGTCTATTGCAAATTCGCTAGCAGTGGAGGGGGCGAGCAGCATGCGAAAGCAGGAGTTGATTTTCGCCATCCTCCAAGCCCAACAACAAGCTGAAAAGGAAATGCCCATAAGGGGGGAGGGGGTTTTGGAATGTCTCCCCGATGGGTTTGGGTTCCTTAGAGCCCCCGATTACAATTATCTACCCGGACCTGATGACATATATGTTTCGCCAAGCCAGATAAGGCGCTTCAATTTGAGGACCGGTGACACTGTCTCCGGATATATTCGGCCCCCAAAGGATACGGAACGTTATTTTGCCTTGCTCAAGGTTGAGATGATCAATCGCGAAGACCCGGAGTCAGTCCGCGATAAGATCCTCTTTGACAACCTTACCCCGCTTTATCCTGATGAGAAGTTGAAACTCGAGGTCAGCGCAACCAATTATTCCATGCGAATTATGGATCTGCTGACACCAATCGGTAAGGGGCAACGGGGTCTGATCGTATCACCGCCAAAGGCGGGAAAAACAGTGCTCCTTCAGCAGATCGCGAATAGCCTCACCAGAAATCATCCCAATGTTTATTTGATAGTTCTGCTTATCGATGAACGGCCGGAGGAGGTTACCGACATGCAGAGGTCGGTCAAGGGAGAGGTCATTTCCTCCACCTTTGACGAACCTGCCCAGAGGCATGTTCAGGTGGCCGACATGGTCATTGAAAAAGCTAAGAGACTGGTTGAACACAAGCGGGATGTGGTGATTTTGCTGGACAGCATTACGAGACTTGCTCGTGCTCATAATACGGTGGTGCCTCCAAGTGGAAAGATACTCTCCGGCGGAGTGGATTCCAATGCGCTTCATAGGCCAAAACGCTTTTTCGGAGCCGCGCGGAACATTGAAGAGGGAGGGAGCCTCACGATTATAGCCACGGCCCTCGTAGATACCGGTAGCAAGATGGATGAAGTTATTTATGAGGAGTTCAAGGGCACCGGTAATATGGAAATCCATCTGGATCGAAGATTGCTGGAACGACGGATCTTCCCGTGTATCGACATTAACCGGTCAGGAACCCGCAAGGAAGAATTGTTAGTGACCGCACAGGATCTTCAGCGCATATGGTTGCTGCGAAAATTGTTGGCTGATATGAATTCAGTTGACGCAATGGAATTCCTGCTCGACAAAATCATGCAGACGGAATCCAACAGAGAATTCCTGGATATCATGAATAAATAGAACGTGAATCTCGGCAAATTAGCGATAGGATATCAGTTTGTATGATGTTCTAGCTAAGAATAGTCGATTTTACGTGAGGGGTAACGATCAGTGACCGTTGCGGCGCAACGCGGTCCAAAGCTTTTTGCTTTAATTGCACTCTTTTTCTGATACAATATAACGTTTAAATTACTGGCGGAGGAATCCAGATGAAAAAGGGAATACATCCTGAATATGAAGATACCGTCTTCAAATGCGCTTGCGGAGCGGTGATTGAAACCCGGTCCTCAAAATCGGAGTACAAGGTCGAAATATGCTCCAACTGCCATCCTTTTTTTACCGGCAAACAGAAATTGGTCGACAGCGCGGGACGTGTGGAGCGCTTCCTGAAAAAATATGGCGAAACAAAAG
>JBKQRG010000189.1:0-27890 GCA_052144015.1 Desulfomonilaceae bacterium | reverse complement strand
TAACCGGCGGTCAGTTTGTGACTTGATATCAACGAATTACGGTCTCGCCTCTTGGGTCCCGCATCGCGCCGCCTTATTTGTCGGCGGCACAGGGGGGGAGCCCTTCTTCACCTCTGCCAAGAATCGTAAGTCGCGTTGTAGGGGTACTCCATTTCATGCTGAGGACTCACGATGCAAACGCCGTCGTTCATGTGGCCGAGAATGCTTTTGAGCCTGTCTTTTTCCAGCTGGAGTTGCCATTCCGCCTGCTTGCGCTCGGTAATATTGTCAAACACGGCAACGAAGTGCTGCTTTTCCAGGCTGTACACAGCGATAGATAACCACAGACCCAGGGATTTTATGCAGGTCTCAAACTGCTCCGGTTTGCCCGTTAGGACTACCCGCCCGTAAATTTCGAGTAATTCCGGATTGGATTCTCTTACACTCGGTATCGCCTCGGTTACTTTGTGCCCAACTACATTTTTCAAACCTGTCAATCTTTCGAATGAATCGTTGACGCTGAGGTAGACAAAATCCTGTGGTTTACCGTCCTCAAAGATCATCTTGCAATAGGCAAAGCCCTCCAGCATGTTCTCGAATAATGACCTATAACGCCGTTCGCTTTCACGCAATGCCTCGTCTGCTTGCTTTCGCTCGGTAATATCAATGCTCGTACCGTGATACCCGATAAAAGTTCCTTGCTCGTCAAACAGCGGTGAACCGCTGGTTTGAAGCACTACGATTCGGCCATTCTTGTGAATATTGGTGCCGACAAACGCTCGAAAATTTCTTCCGGCCTCGAACACCTCCAGGGCTGCTTGTTTTGAGGATTCCCGTACGTCCGGAGCAAACAGGTCGTAAAAACGCTTATGTCCGACAAGTTCATTGGGTGAGTATCCAAGTATTTTTTCCACCGTTGAACTGCAATATTGGAAAACACCATTGGCGTCCACCTCCCAGATCCACTCGCCTGCGTTTTCGGTAACCTGTTTGAAACGCTCTTCGCTCCCTCGCAGTGCTTCCTCTGTCTTCTTTTGCTCGGCCAATGACTGTTGCAGTCGGCCAACCGTCTGCCTCAAATCAGCCTCGGTTTCCAAAAGCTCCCATTCCACACGTACACCGTTCAGCATCATCCAGGTGATGCCTTCGCCAATTTGAAGCAGGATCAGGATCACAAAAAAGCTTAGCTGGAATGGAGAATCCGTGAGAGGATGCAATTGACCCATAAAAACTGCCGATATGGCTGTGACAAGGACCACTAGACCGGCTAAGCACAGCAACGCCCCGATTACAGGATAGAATATGGACTTGTGCTTGACAGGATGGCGGAAAATGAGATCAGCCATTGCCAAATGCGGCACTGAGACAGCTATTCCAAGGACCACACTCCGCCAAGAGGCCGAGTAATGCCCATAATAAAGAATTGCAGTCGCGACCAGATCCAGAGCGCAAATAGCGTACCACAATTTCGGCATGGACCCTGAACCGAGGAAGCGGCGCAGTCCATCCAGGTGCAACACCATACCCACTGGAAAGGCAAGGTTAACAACAAAAATGGAAAGGGCATCGGGAACGAAACCTCTTACTGCCAGGGCTGAGTACCCCAGCGTCAGAAAAGCCACCCCTGCGATCCAGCGGCCAAAGCCCGGGTACGTTTTGCGAGTGGCCTGAAAGAAAATCAGGCTGATTGTCACAAAACCTGAAATTACCGGGGCAACGATGATGATCAATCTCATAATCAATCCCTTCTAGCGAACCGGGCGAGATCAACCAAAATATCCACCCGGAAGAACAGGATCATTGATTTGCGGCTTGAATATTCACATGAATGGTACAGGTGCTGAACCGGCCAAGTCTTTATTGGCCGGCAGTCCACTGAACGTTTCCGGACCGATTGTCCAGTCGCCGGTCGGTGCATGCAAGCTTTGACAAAATATCAATGACTGAGGTGCATTTCCGGTGCCATTACATCTCGGCTATGGAAAATGACTATGGACAGCGTTAAGATTAGCTGTTGATGCCCGTTTCATTTACTCGCTGTGGTGGGGAAGAGCATATGCGACGCGAGCCGAAATGGCTCAGAGGTGAGTTTTGTTTTGAGAAAATTGTTAAAATAATGATGAATCAGTATGTTGGCAACGAGCCTAACAGGCTCGGCACAATTCCGGGGAGACTCATGTTCGGGCACGGGGCCGATCACCATTAGGGATGTTTTCGGGGAAGGACTTTTTGTCCCGCGTTCTGCGCGGGATCCCTCCCCGAACCCTACCCCAAAAACTCCTATATGGTTGCGGCGCAACGAGGAGAAACGACTGATTCGGGCGCCAGCACACGGCAACATCCGCAACCATTCTCAGTGATTAGATTGACCTGGGCTGCCCTGCCGATTATTCAAAGGCGAGAAAAACTTGGAGGTAGGTCGGCCCATGCCCGACATCTTATGGCGTCAATGAATGGCCGTGACAGAAACGGCGGCCACGGGCCGCCCTACCCTAACTGTCTCCGGAGGCCGGTCGCTACCGTAAGATCTTGGTGGCCGCGGGCCGCCCTACCATTACTTTGACATACCGCTAGCCATATAGTTCCGCGTTCTGCGCGGGA
The DNA here is from genome assembly GCA_052144015.1 of Desulfomonilaceae bacterium. Taxonomy (GTDB): domain Bacteria; phylum Desulfobacterota; class Desulfomonilia; order Desulfomonilales; family Desulfomonilaceae; genus DATJPW01. Next base: position 25,310 of record JBKQRG010000189.1, on the reverse strand, counting down.
TTTCATGAAGCGGGTTCCCGGATCTTCTTCCGTTCCGGGCGGGTTCCCCCGCATTCTGTCGTGACCCACCTTCGATTGCGATCATCACAGGGCTCGCATAAACTCGACCAGATTTTTCTTTTCCTCCGGGGTCAGCTTGAGCTGCTGAATCATGTTGAAAAACTCCACAGTGTCCTCCAGAGTCAATAAACGGCCGTCATGCAGATATGGCGGCGAGTCTTTGATACCCCTGAGAGGAAACGTTTTGATCGGACCATCCGCCGAAGCCATCCTTCCGTTGATCATGCGGGGCTTGTAAAAACGCTCGCTTTTCAAGTTGTGCATCGAGTTGTCGGTATAATAGGGCGCTGGATGACAAACCGCGCACTTGGCCTTCCCGAAGAAGAGCTCCTGCCCTTTGAGTTCTGATTCCGTACCCTTTTGTTGGTCGATCCTCCCGTAGATGTCCAGCTTCGGAGCGGGAGGAAAATCCAGGAGTTCTTGAAATTCAGCCATGAAGTGAACCTGGCTGCCGCGTTCCAAGATATTTACGCCCTTCTTGGTCGCGATCACGGGATCTCCGTCGAAATACGCAGCCCGCTGTTCAAATTCCGTGAAGTCTTCAACGCTCTTTAATGCACGCTGCGAGCCAAACAGACGCTGGATGTTTACGCCCCTGAGTGAAGGTGTATCCAAGCGATGACGGAATTCCTGCGGTCGAATGTCTCCGACCAGATGTGTGCTCCCATTAGTATGTCCGTTAGCGTGGCAGTCAAAGCAGGTAACCCCTCGGCTGGGACGCTCCGACCGGCGGTCATCTGTCTGGTTGAACTGTTGCTGAGGAAATGGGGTTACCAGAAGACGAAGCCCTTCAAGCTGCTTGGGGTTCAGGACACCGTTGAACATCTCGAAGTAATTCTCAATCGTGACCAATTTGCCTTGTGAGACATCTCCGAGGTCCGGCCGCGTGGTCAAGTAAATGGCTGCCGGGATTTCCGGCAGAAGGTGCTCCGGCAAATCGAATTCTAAATCGAATCGAGTGAGGTCCCTCTGCTCCTGCTTTTTTATTTCTTCAATGTGCTTCTTTGGAAAAAGCATGCCGCCTTCCGGATGATTAGGGTGAGGAAGAGGGAAGAAACCGGCTGGAAAGATGTCTTTTTCACGAATCTCTTCAGGACGCATGGCAGCCAATTTCTCCCAGGTCATGCCGTCCGGTAATTTGACTCGTACACCCTCCTGAATCGGCTTACCACGAGACATGGTCACGCCCTTTGCAGGCTGGTCGCGCAGATCGTACCGAGTGTCCAGAAGGTCCATTTGACGCTTCATGATTCCAGGCTTCGCTGCTTTCCAGCGGGCCATTATGGAATCAAACGGCTCCGTAATCACTACTGGGGAATAACTGGTGGGCATCTTTCCGGATTGGGCGTGTACCAATGCCAGTATGCCCAAGACCGAGCCTACGATTAGCCCAATGACGATAGCCAATCTCACAGCGTTTGTTTTCATGAATCTTGTTCCTCCTTTCGCGGCGAATTATGTTTGGGTTTTACGGGACGTACTTCTCAATAGCCCCGACACTATTTTGGAAAGTTCGCCCAACGGAATACAAAGAGCGTCAGCTACCCCTTTCCCATAAGCCGGACCCGCCTCCGGACAGTTGCCGATGCGGCGGATCTGAATCTATTTGAAAACTTCCTTGGTCAGGTGTTATCCCTTGGCTTAGTCAACTCCATAAAAAATACTAAATAAGAAACCGTCCTATCTTGTAGGACTATCCTATGTAACACAGAGTGTCAAGCGGGTACTGGCCAATTTTTTTCTCTTTCGGGACACCCTAAGGCTGACCGATGTTACGCCTGGTCGTATGTGACGGATGAGAACCAACCGGCAAGCGCAAATTCTTCGCCGTCCTGCATCAACGCCCGGTCGACTCTCCCCTAAATGCGGAACGTGCTGGGATAGTGGCTGAATATCGAGAGGGGCGGTAAGTCTTACTTAAGGAATTTGATTATTTTCGCTTTTCCAAATAGCTTTTCGCACCGAATCCAGCACCGAACCCGCCCCCGAAAGCAAGAAAAATTCTAAGGATCTCTGTCAATAGATCTCTATTGGTCGGCAGGAGGAAGACAATTAAGAAAATCAACAACCCTACTCCCAAAATGGCATAAGCTAGATGGAACCACCTGTTTTCCCGAACCAAGGTGTATTCATGAACGTCATCGGCATGAGAATAATCTAAGAATTTAGTAACGTGTTCTGAACTAAAATTGTCAAAAATGGGATGTGTAAATGGCCTGCCCCCTTGCATGCGCATAAATTGCATTATGGCGCCGCGCATTGGGGGAGGAGCAGACTTCACAAATTCCTGAAATTCAACGTCTTATTCAATTTTTGCAGGAAGGGTGGATTCTTCAGACTTGTCTTCCGGTTCAGTTTTTAGCGAAGGCGATGGGGAATCTGGTGGTTTCTTTTCTTCCAATGTTAGTCCTTCTTAGTAATCCACCCACGAACCAAAAAATCTATTGCTCCATTTAGCCATTTTTTCTTGAATCTCTGTCTCCACAAAGCAGTCCAGGTAATACGCTAAGGCAGAGATATAAAAAAGACTCAGATATTTCTCGGGGATTTGGTGTTTTTGTTCGTAAGCTTTCACTTGGCGCAAAAAATTAGTAATATCTCGTTTACAGTAGGCTTTCCGGGGCAACCCTGCTGATATTATTTCTTCATTCCACGCGCCAGCAGTATCGATATTAAAATCAACAGGTAGATGACCTTGCCGTTGTTTCACGATAAACTCCTGCACTGAAAACTCACCTCCTGAAAGTAATTGAGCGACCTCTAGAAAGATCTCGTATACAATAAGGACACCTCATCATACACCAAAGATCCAGCACGGCAAATCTTTTCTAGACAGGAAAATGCCGTTGCGATATAATTGTTACCCCTTGCGCAAAATGTCAAGTATTAACTTTACCTTGCCTTCAATATTGTGAAATAACTAATGTTCGCGGTACATTGCGAGACGGCTTGGCGCAAATTCAAATTAGGACACTACCGTCAAAAGCGATCAAGGGGTCTTTTACGACCAAATAAAAACCTAACGAAATTGGTGGAATGAGATTGTCGTAACTTGGACTCATTCCCCCCAACAGTCCACTGGAACAAATTATGATTTGCTCTTTTTCTTGGCACACTTGGAACATATACCCCTGATTTGCACATGCCTGGTTTCAGGATGTCCCCATTCCGATATATCAAGTGGAGGCTCTAACTGATCGAATTCAGCCCAATAGAAATCTGTGAGACCTTTGCACACGGAGCAGACCAGGTGGTGGTGAAGCTTCCGATTTGGATCGAACCGGGTTTTGTCCACAATCGGGATTCGCCCAATAAGACCAAAACTCTCGAACGCGGAGAGGGCCCTGTAAACAGTGTCGAGAGAAATGGACGGAAGCCGATCTTTGACCCGCTTGTAAATGTCCTCGGCAGAAGGATGATCGTGGGCTCTCATCACTTCGCGAAAGATCTCCAATCGCTGGGGAGTAACCTTGATTCCCCGCTCCTTGCAAACCTTCCGGAAAACATTAAATTCCTCTTCCGAGAATTGATCTGTTTTGTCGTGCTTCACGTGAGATTCTTCTTATTTACGCAGCCTTCTTTATAGAAAGAAAATCACACTTCAGTCCGGGAGTCAACTCACGATCCCAAAAGACACCGACCTGAAAGAATTTCTCGATCTTATGGCGACGCATTGGCAGAAACGCCTAGCGCTCCTCCTCGTTGAAAGATTCTCCGTGGCACTCTGCTGAGAATCGTGGCACGACCCTCATCCTAATCATGTTGGAAGCATGAGTCAAGAAAATAGAGATGAGGCGGGAATCCAACCCGTTGGGCAATTGAGGCGGTTCAAAAGCAGGAGGTCGTGTATGGTTTATTTTCGGAAGAGAATGCGCTTTTCATTCCGGCTAACTTTGGAGGGCCTCCTTGGGCGGTTTCGTACTACTCTGATGGATCGCAGTTATGTGGCCTGGTCCGTGGATTGATCTGCAAGCATATAAGGGAGTGTGTGCCTCGTGAACACATGCAACTGCATCTTGGAGGCTTTGCGTGGGCCATCTTACCGATTAATCAAAAGGCGGGAAAAACTTGGAGGTAGGTCGGGCCGCGCCAGACATGTTTTTCATGAGCGCAACTAATGGACGGCAAAAGAATCGGCGGCCACGGGCCGCACTACCATTAGAAATGTTTTCTAATGTCTGTGATCGTGGACCTCCTGTTCATGGGCAGGATGGACGTGATTGTGCGGACCATGGTCGCCGGAGTGATCATGGTCATGGACCAAGACGTCGCGATGGTCATGCCCATGTTTGTGCTCGTGGCGATGCTCGTGGCCGTGGGCATGCGAGTGTTCATGGGTGTGGGTTGTGTCTCCGTGAGTGTGTTCGTGAGAATGGCCGTGGGTGTGCTCGTGCGCATGCAAATGTTCGTGTTCGTGGTCGCCTTGCATTGTGAACTCCTTTCGTTCGGGGTTGCCAATTGATTGCCGAACTGCCTCTATCTAGGAATCTAAGTAGCTGCACAAATATTGTCAATAATGTAGTATAGTTATTAAATACGTCGCACAAATAACATACGTCTCATGCAAAGATGCATCAATTCTCGGACACACAATCTCGCCAGGGGACGGCAGCCCAGGGGAACGAACTGCAAGGGAAAAACCCTGTTGCAAGGAACTCAGGAATCCAGGAAACACTTCTTTACACAAGAAAGGGTTTCCCGGAAAGAGCTCTTAAAAAGATGCTCAGCCCAGGACACCTTGCTAGGGCGCACCTAATTGGGGCTAGGGGGCAGCTTGACTATACTTGTCCAAAACTCTCCGATGCATTTTATGGCATTCGTAAAATTATCAACTCCGATTGGCTTTACGATGTAACAATTGGCTAATTGCGAATACGATTCTTTTATGTCTTGTTCTTCAGCCGAAGTAGTCAGGATTATCACAGGGATGCGCAGCGTGTCCGGGTGCGCCCTGATTTCCCTTAATACTTCTTTGCCGCTTATTTTGGGTAGGTTTAAGTCTAGGAGGATAAGACCAGGACAAAACAAATTCGGATCAGTGGAAATGCAGTTTTCGTGAATAAAAGCAAGGGCTTTTTCCCCATCTTCCGCCACGTGTAACCTGATATCAAAACCGCCTTCTTCCAATGCTCTTTTTGTCATCATGATATCGATTGGGTTATCCTCTACCAGTAAAACGTCTGTATTCGACGGCATCATGCTCATTGTCCTATCTTCCCCCTGGCATCTTCAATTTAGCCACTGATTTCTTGCTGCCAACTACTTTTTTGTGGCGCATGAACACTATAGAGAACGGTCTTCGTTAATTAGTCGGGATTATTATATTATTTATTTTGTGCAATGAGAACAAATTTTCAAAACGCTGCCTTCGGCCGCAACCAAAATCAGGTTGGCACTATTTCACTTACAAAATTGGCAGCTTAGGGAGTTTCCCCATGCACTTCTTCTCCGGAAGACAAGAGATCAAATGTTATTAATAAAAAGGGGGATTATCAGGGGGTACCCCGCAAGGCGCGGGGTTGCAACAGGTTGTGGAGAGGTAGGTCGGGCCGCGCCCGACATGGTCTTAATGACCTTAGCCAATGGTCGGCGAAGATCCCGGCGGCCACGGGCCGCCTTATCATTACTTGCATTCACCTTTGGTATACCGCCAGAAAGCGGGTTTTCTCGTTACAGAACGCCCGTCACGGAAGCCGGTCGCTACCGGAATTCGAACCGGGTTGGCGTGTTGCTCTGGTAGCGGCCGGCGTCCCTGCCGGTCGATTATTGATTCTCCACAAAGCCCGTGTTTTCTCCCTGGCCCATCAATTAAGCGTGGTGTCCCCCGAATTACGTTCTTGTATGGACTTTATGCAGATCTAAGTGATAAACTACAAACAATGATGAAAGACAATTGTTACAGATAGATTACTGAGGGATAGCTTCGGTATTGAAAAAGATCTTCTCTAAGTTCTTGAACAGCATACCAGAATCCGAATGCGGTAGGAGGGGGACAAAAGGAACATTGCGGCACCATAAGGGCTATGATTTCTTTTTTTCGTATGGGGATCACCATGTGAAGCATTAGTCATTCACAAAAGTTATGTGGCACAACCGACAAGTATGGGGGCGTCAGGCAGAGTGGTGGGACAGGCTTCCACTCGAAAACAAATACCCGACCCCACGCCAAAAAGGCGTACTGGTTGCCGAAATTTCGCTTTGAATAGACATGGCGTGTAATTGACGGGTTGATTGCTTAATTGTCTGCCCGAGAGTCATGTTCTTACTAATTATTTAGAAGGTACCATCAAGTGAAGATCCGAATTTTTATGGCTTTCCTGTCCGCGGTCGGTCTGGTTGCGTTGACCGGCTGTGATTCCTCAAATCCCAAGACATCCGGCGGGTCGGTGCAAACTCTTATTGTGGGCACATATCGAGGAGATCTTTCGTCCCTGGTCTGGATTGCTGAGAAACAAGGATACTTCGCCAAACAGGGGCTCAGAGTCGACATTAGATTATATGGATCCGGCCTGGAGGCTGTACGAGATATGCTGGCAGGCGAAGTGGATCTTTCGACGGCTGCCGATTTCGTTGCCGCCGGCTCCATTCTTAGACAATCTCCCGTTCGTATAATTACAAGCACGTGCCAAGCTGATAGCATCAGACTCGTTGCTCGAAAAGATCACGGCATCACACAGCTTTCAGATCTGAAACATAAACGCATCGGCGTTCTAAGTGGCACTGTAGGTGAATTTTTTCTCGATTTGTTGCTGGTGGTACAAAATATTCCTTCCGAGGAAGTCCGAAAGGTTGATTTGTCGCCTCTTGACCAAGTTAAAGCCATTTTAAACGGTGAAGTTGATGCCGTTGCGCTCTGGGAGCCATTTGTTACATCCATATGCAAGGAGCTGGGAGAAAATGCTTTGAACGAGTCTGCCCAAAGCGGACAAAGCTATTATTTTGTGCTGCTCGGTACGGAGGACACAGTAAAGAAGCGGTCTCGTGCCGTACAGAGTTTTGTGTCCTCACTGATTTCAGCGGAGGAATTCCTTAAAAATCACAAAGATGAAGCCAAAATCATTGTCGCCGAGAAATTGGGAGTGAAAGATCTCAGCTCCTCGTGGGCGAAAAAATTCTTCGAGGTCTGTTTAGATCATCCACTCATCCTCACGATGGAAGCCCAAATGAGATGGATCAACCGCGGTATTGCGGCCGATCAATCCGAGATGCCGAATTTACTGAAGTTCATTTATTTTGATGCTCTCAACTCAGTGAGACCTGAGAGGATCAAAATGCTTACCAGGTAAGCCACATGACCATCGAACGCAGAGTGCAAATAACCGCTGGAGTTCTCGTATTATTTGTCTTAGGAACGGTGCTGCTCATTTTTTGGAGTTCCCGCCAGGTAGAAAGGGGACTCAGGGTATCTGAATCTGTTTCACAATTGATTCGGTATTCCTACATGTTATCAACTCTCCTGAATGAATATCAGGATCACGGGAATATCCGGGCTTTGGATCAGAGGGAGAAAAATCGCGAGTTGCTGGGTCAGACTCTTAATGAAATGGAGTCCGAATACCGATCGATTGCCCCGCAGTTGCAGGAAAGTGTGCAAAATGCATTTGATGCTGTAAACTCGCTTTCTCCTCAAATTCCGCGACTGGCGGCTTTAAAACCCCGTGATAGTCAGATTCAAAGAGCGAGAGACATGCTGGCCAGCCTGATGTTTCTGCGGCTCGAACAATTGCTCAAGGGTGCGAACGATCTGAACAGGGTCGTCCAAGCCACAGTGCTGGAGAGAAGGCATCTCGTTGAAAAAATAGTCGTGTCAGGGGGGATTTCTCTTCTCGTAATCGTCTTGGCCAACATTTACCTGATCAGGAAATCCGTTGTTCAACCTCTAAAGGAACTCTCCGCGGGAGCCGAGAGAATCGGCGCAGGCAATTTTGATTACGTCGCGGAGACAAAACATGACGATGAGGTGGGACGACTGGCCCTGGCATTCAACTCAATGATCGGACGTCTCCGGGATGACGCGATTACTGTCAAGGAAAGCGAAGAGAGGCTTAGGCACGCACTCGAAGTAGGCCAACTTGGCTCATGGGGTCTTAACGTAAAGACTGGAAGCGCCTGGCGGACGCTGCGCCATGATCGGATTTTCGGCTACCAAGAGATGTTGCCTGAGTGGACATATCGGATGTTTCTCGATCACGTGCTGCCGGAGGACGTCAAGGAGGTGGATGATAAATTTAACGAGGCGCTGCGGACACAGACGGAATGGAATTTCGAGTGTCGAATCCGCAGGGCGGATGGAGTTGAACGTTGGATCCGGGCGCAAGGACTCCCACAATTCGACGACCGGAATGAACTGACCGAAATGGTGGGACTCGTGCAGGACATTAGCGACCGCAAGCGGGCAGAGGAGGCTCTGAAAAAAGCGCATGATGAGCTGGAGTTGCGAGTTCAGGAAAGAACAGCGGAGTTGACTCGTTCAAATGAAGATCTTCAGCAATTTGCCTACGTGGCTTCCCACGATTTGCAGGAGCCTCTCCGCAACGTGGCTAATTGTTTGCAAATGCTGGAACAGGACTACAAAAATAAGCTCGATGCTACTGCGGACCAGTACATCCATTATGCAGTCGAGTCTTCCGTACGAATGAAGGACCTCATTAACGATTTACTGGCGTATTCCCGTGTGGCCACAAAAGGAAAGCCGCCAAGGCAAATAGATTGTGAGAAAATATTGGAACGAGCCTTGATAAATTTGAATTCTGCAATAACTGAAGCCGGCGCTGTAATCACGCATGACGCCCTTCCTACAACCTCTGCCGATGACACACAACTATTGCAAGTATTTCAGAACCTGATTGGAAATGCCATTAAATTTCGCAGGGATGAGCCGCCGCAAATTCATGTGTCCGCAGTGAAAGACAAGAAGGAGTGGATTTTTTCCGTCAAAGATAACGGTATCGGGATCCAATCCCAACACCTGGATCGAATTTTTGTAATATTCCAGCGGTTGCATAAGAGAAGCGAATATGATGGAACAGGCATGGGGCTCGCCATAGTTAAGAAAATCGTGGAGCGCCATGGCGGGCGTATTTGGGCCGAATCCGAACCGGGCACAGGAACGACTTTTTATTTCACCATACCCGACAAAGGGATTCAGGCATGATGGCCGGGACGAGAAGAAAGCGAAGAACCGAGGAGAAAACCCTTTGCTACCCCGCGTCCCGCGGGGTTCCCCTTAACCCCTTTCCGAAAACTCTTAAATGGTCAGGAGGTCCGTCGGGCCGTGCCCGACACGGTTTTTGTGATCTCTGCCCGATGGCTCGCAAGAACCACGGCGGCCACGGATCAATCGAAGGCTGGCAAAAGAATCGGCGGCAACGGGCCGCCCTACGACTAAATGGTTTTAACTTAACCGGAGCCATAGTACTTGCATCAGCCCTTGAATTACGCCAGCCTGATGAAAGTTCTTGCCGGAGGGGCCGGGAACCGGGTTTTTACAAAAATTGGGTTCCCGGAATTCTTCCCTCTTCCGTTCGGCGCCGAGGCAGGTCGGGCAGTGCCCGACTGGTTTCATGATGAACCTCAGGGGTTTAGATCAGGAGTTCTGATGTCCCACGGCAAAGATAAGCGCCAAAAATTCCCTGAACTCAGGGAGCAGGCCGATGAGTTGTTAAGGGGTTTGAACGAAGCGGATGCCTCAAATCTCTCCCCTGAGCAAGTCCGGCAGCTCCTTCACGATTTGAGGGTCTATCAGATCGAGCTGGAGAAGCAAAATGAGGAGTTGCGTCGAGCCAATGCTTCGCTGGAGCGGAGCAATGCAGAACTCATGCAATTCGCCTACCTCGCATCCGATGACTTGCAGGAGCCTCTCCGAGACGTCGTTAGCTGTCTGCAACTGCTGGAGACATACTACAAGCAAAAGTTCGATCCCAATGCGGATAAGTACATACATTATGCAATCCAATCTTCAGTACGAATAAAGGACTTGATTCAAAGTTTGTTGGCATATTCCCGTATTGAAGAGGGAAAGCCTCCGGAAATTGTCGATTGTGAGCAAATATTGGAAGAAACCTTGCAGAGGTTGTTTTTTGTAATAGCTGAATCCCACGCCCTAATCACGAATGACGCCCTTCCTACCATTACTGCCGATGACACACAGCTGTCTCAGGTATTTCAAAACCTGATCCAGAATGCGATTAAATTCCGGAAGGACGTTCTGCCACAAATTCATGTCTCCGCAGCGAAAGACAAGGAGGAGTGGATCTTCTCGATCAAGGACAACGGCATCGGTATCGAGTCCGAGGATTTGGACCGAATTTTCGGAGTATTCCAGAGGTTGCACAAGAGGAGCGAATACGACGGTAGCGGTATGGGACTTGCCATCGTGAAAAAGATTGTAGAACGCCACGGCGGCCGGATTTGGGCGGAATCGCAACCGGGCAAGGGAACGACGTTTTATTTCACCATACCCGACAAAGTGATTCAGGCATGATGGCCGGGATGAGAAGAAACTGGAGAATCAAGGCGAAAACCCTTTGCAACCCCGCGTCCCGCGGGGTTCCCCTTGACCCCTTTTCGAAAACTCTTAGAGGGCTTGAGCATTGGTGCCCATCTTCCATTTCCGGTAGCGGCCGGCGTCCCTGCCGGTCGACTATTCTATGTATCCAGCGTTTTCGCGGGATGTCTGAAGGGGCGAGCACACTCGGAGTGGGGCCGGCCACGCGCCGTAAATGCCTCGCTGTCGATCAATACGACCCAGCGAATCGCGGGGAGGCCGGTCGCTACCGTACGTTCACGGCGGCCACAGGCCACCTGGATGGAAGGAGGAAGAATTCCTTGAACCCGGTTTTTGTAAAAACCCGGTTCCCGAACCCTCCGGCAAAAACTTTTAGACGGCTGGGTGGCGAGTCAAGGTGGATCAGCGCTGGGTCGGGCTGTGCCCGACATCTTTTTATGACCTCGACCGATGGGCAGAAAGAGATGCGTGGGCCATATGCCGTGATAATGTTAGAGTTTTTTGGGAAGGGGCCGGGTCCCGCGCAGAACACGGGATTACACAAAAAAGTGTTTCCCGGAGAATCTTCTACCTCTGACGGCGGCCACAGGCCGCCCTACCATTAGGAAGAACCAAGTGAAGACTCGAATTATTATTTTGTTATTATCCGTGATTGTTCTGGTAGTGCTGACCGGCTGCGATTCTTCAAAGCCCAAAACGCCCGCCGTCCAAACCTTGGAAAGCCTTACCCTTGGGACCGCTCATCCTGAAGATCTTGCGGCCTTGATCTGGATTGCAGAGGATCAAGGATACTTCTCTGCGAACGGCCTAAAGATTAACACTAAAACATATGATGCCGGCGTGAAGGCGGCGAAGGATCTTTTGGCCGGCAAGCTGGATCTTGCCACTGCCACCGACTTCGTTGTTGCCCGCAGCATTCTCAACCGGGATGACCTCCGTATAATTTGCAACATTTGTGAGGTTGGCGGCGAGACTATTAAAATTGCGGCCAGAAAGGATCACGGAATCACTCAGCTCTCGGATATTCGGGGCAAGCGCATCGGCGTTTCGCGTGGAACCATCGGCGAGTTTGCGCTTGATTTGTTGCTGGTCATCCAAAATATTCCTATCCGGGAAATAGAAAAGGTGGATTTGTTGCCGCCCGAGCAAATGAAAGCCATTTCAGAGGGTAAAGTTGATGCCGTGATCATCTGGGAGCCTTTCTATTCAAAGATTAGCCGTGAGCTGGGAGCAAATTGCGTGAGTTGGCCTGTTCAAAGTATACAGAACTATTATTGGTTACTGCTCGGCACAGCGGAGGGCATCAGGAAACGGCCTCAAGCGTTACGCAATTTTGTGGCCTCACTGGTTTCAGCCGAGAAATTCATGAAGAATCGGATGGATGAATCCACGCGAATGATCGCCCGGAAGTTGGGACCCAACCACATCGAATCCTTGTGGAGCGGGCTTCGCTTTGCGGTTGGTTTGGACGATTCCATGAGCCTCATCGTGAAAGCTGAAATGCGCTGGATGAATCCCGACGTTCATGCTAAAGATTCAGGTGTGCCTGATATATTACCGTTTATCTATTTTGATGCTTTGAATTCCGTGCAGCCTGAAAGAATCAAGATGGTCCATTAGGATGAAACGATGACCGTCGAGCGTAGAATATCCGTAACCGCGGTGGTCCTCATACTGTTTGCCTTGGGCACTGGAGCGCTCCTTTTCTGGAGTTCTCGGCTGGTGGAAACCGGGATCGGAGGGATCGAATCCGCTTCGCAAGCGGCCCGGTCCGCTTTCATGATGACAGTCGCATTGGAACGGCACTTGCTTCACGGCGACATGGCGACTCTAAGGCAAGGCGACAAGCATCGTGAAATTCTCGGTCAAACCCTTAATGATATGAGTGCCGAATCAATCGACCACGCATTGTTGACGGATCTGAAGCAGAAGTATGAAGCTGTGGATCTTCTTTTTCCTCGAATTATGCAAATGGCCGGGAAACAGGATGATGATGACGGTCAAGACCGGAAAGCAAAAGAAATGCTTACCGACTTGACTCTGTTCCGGCTCTCGAACCTGGTCAACGCCGCAAACGACCTGAGCAGGGCCACTTATGCCCTGACCCTGCAACGGCGGCATTTCGTCGGATACATCATTGTGGCAAGCGGGGTTTTAATGGTCCTGCTCATCTTGATGAATATCTACATGATCAGGAAATCGGTGGTCGATCCTCTCAAAGCGCTCTCCGCGGGAGCCGAAAGAATCGGCGCAGGCAATTTCGATTACGTCGCGGAGATAAAACGTGATGATGAAGTCGGGAAACTGGCCCTGGCTTTCAATACGATGATTGAGCGTCTCCAGGAAAGGACCGATGCGCTCAGGAAAGCAAAGGATGAGCTTGAAATCAAAGTGCAGCAGCGAACCGCGGAATTGAAGGCCGCCAGCGCATACAACCGGAGTCTGATCGAGGCGAGTTTAGACCCTTTGGTGACAATCAATCCGGAAGGGAAAATTACGGACGTCAATACGGCAACTGAGAAAGTGACCGGATATTCGGCTCAAGAACTTATCGGAACCGACTTTGCCGATTATTTTACCGAGCCGGAGAAAGCCCGGTCGGGATACAAACTGGTTTTTCAAGAGGGTTTGGTGAAAAACTATGAATTGGCTATCCGGCACAAAAACGGATGGCTGACTCCCGTAATATACAGCGCATCCCTATACCGTGATGGGGATGGGAAGGTTGTCGGGGTGTTCGCTGCTGCCAGGGATATCACTGAGCGCAAACGGGCTGAAGAAGAGTTGACTCGGTCCAATGAAGACCTTCAGCAATTTGCTTACGTAGCATCACACGATTTGCAGGAGCCCCTTCGCAACGTCGCTAGTTGTCTGCAACTGCTGGAGAAGGAATACAAGAATAAGCTCGATGCCACTGCGGACCAGTATATCCAATATTCAGTCGAGGGAGCGGCCCGCATGAAAGCCCTCATTCTGGATTTGTTGGCCTATTCTCGCGTGGCGACAAAAGGAAGACCGCCTGAACGGATAGATTCTGAGCTAGTGTTGGACGTGACCTTAAAGAACTTGCATTCCGCCATTTCTGAAACTGGAGCTGTAATTAGTCACGATCCACTGCCCACGATCATTGGAGATGGCGCCCAACTGTTGCAAGTGTTTCAAAACCTCATCGGGAATGCCATTAAATTTCGCAGAGATGGGCCGCCACAAATTAATGTGTCCGCGGTGAAAGACAAGAATGAATGGATCTTTTCCATTAAGGACAACGGCATCGGTATCGAAGCTAGACATTTAGACCGGATTTTCGTAATCTTCCAGCGATTGCACAAGAGAAGCGAATACGGCGGCACCGGCATGGGCCTTGCCATTGCAAAAAAAGTCGTGGAACGCCACGGCGGGCGGATTTGGGCACAATCCGAACCCGGTGTCGGAACCACTTTCCTCTTCACGTTACCTGAAAAAGGGGTTCACACATGATAGCCTCAGGTACGGACATTCAACCTATTGAGATTCTGTTGGTGGAAGACAACCCGGTAGATGTTCTGATCACTAAGAAAGCTTTCAGCAACGGCAGGGTCTATAGCAATCTCCACGTAGCTGAAGATGGTGAAGAGGCTATGCATTTTCTGCACAAACGGGGTAAATATTCTTCTGCGCCGTCACCGGACATGATTCTCCTGGATTTGAATCTGCCCAAGAAAGATGGACGACAGGTTCTGGAGGAGATCAAGCAAGATCCGGCCCTGCGGCAGATTCCTGTTATCGTTCTCACGACTTCGGAAGACCCGGAAGATATTTGGAGAAGTTACGATCTGCAAGCAAACTGTTTTATTACTAAACCGGTAAGTATGGAACAGTTTACCAAGGCTCTGGAAACCCTTGGAGAGTTCTGGTTTACCCTGGTTAGACTTCCGTCTCCTCCGGACTCGTAAAAGCGAGCACATACGAAATCGTGCAAGCCCGAGCGAATGGTTGGGCTCTTGTTCCGCCTTCCTGCCGGCCTTGCTTTGTCAGCACTTTTCTTACCCTTCCCCAAACGCAAAGTCGCTCACAATTCATCTGGTGAAGGCTTACGCCATTTTTATGCAGTGGATCATGCATCAGCTCCGTTTGCGCTAAGAAACATGACTTTCGGAAAGCGGACCGCCAGCTGAAAGAACCTTCTGCAAAAGTGTTTGTTATACAGAAAACGGCTACTTAAACTCAGGCCGATAGTCGACGATCGCATTGCACGAAGCGCTGGATAAAATTCTATTCGTCAGACTCCCCTCTTCGCCTACCAGGTAAAAATGATTGCCGATACTAACGAGCCATTCAATGTCATTCAGGCCGTGAACGGTGATCAACGTCGCCGAGGGATTGGTCCCCTGGGGCTTGCGAGTCCCACGAGGACCAACACCACCAGTGAAGGTTACTTTTTCCCTGCTTGCAACTTTTTGACCTCTTCCACAGGCATCCACACCATCTCTGCGGGGACGAGGGTGACATTCTTTAGTATGAGAAAATCAGGAAACTTTGGGTCTTTGCCGGTCACGCCGACATAAACGCCCACATCCGCCATGTGATCTTCGGCACGTATATAACGGGCACCCCGAAGCGAATGCCAGCTCATACCTTCTATTGTTTGCACTACTTTGTCGGAATCGATGGTGCCTGCCTTTTTTATTGCTTCGCTAAGGGCCAAAAGGCCGTCATAAGCCATTGCCGCCCACTCAGCGGGCCAATCCTGGTATCTTGCATGATACTTGTTTATGAATTCCTTCATTCTTCGCTCATTAATCGCGTAAGGAGGACAGCGGGAGTATCCCAAGAGTCCCTCGGGCATTTCCGGCCCCAAGGACTTGAGCAACTCCAGATCGAAGAGCGAAGTCAGGCTAGCCTTATTAAACAATCCTGTTGGTTTGGCCTGGCGTATGAATTGCTCGAGCGAATGACCCCACAGGTTGGTTAACACGATTTCAGGATTATCTGCGTTAAGGGTTGGGATATTCGCCGCGAAGTTCATCTCCCCAAGTTTGACCCATGTTTCGGAGAGAAACTGGACATCCGGTTTGACCTTGGTAAGGGCCGTCTTGAAGTTGGCAAACCAGTTTCTCGCATAGTTGTAGTCGGGTCCGATGTATGAAAAGCGTTTGAACTGCTTCAGTCCGAAGAATTGGGCAACTCCCCTCGATTCGATGCCTGTATTGGGGACCACCTCAAACATGTACGGCTGAAAATCACTGGTGGTCAAGCCTTCCGAGTTGCACGCAAAGAATACCACGATCTTTTTGTATTTCTTTGCGACTTTCATGACGCGCTCGGCAACTCCACTGCTACTGGGACCGAGGAGAAAATCGCACTTTTCCTTCGTTATCAACTCCTCAGCAGCGGCTTCACCGAGATCGGGCTTAAGGGCCGAGTCACGAACGACAAGCTCCAATTTTCTCCCGAGAATACCGCCTGCCGCGTTGGTTTCCTCTATGAACATATCGATCGCGGGCCTCTGGCTCTTGTACCAAGGCTCCCCTGCTCCAGTGGCGTCAGCCACGAAACCGAGCCTGATCGTGTCCTCGGCTGATGCGCTGTTGTGAAAAGGAGCCATGTTCGCGAGAAACATGCTGCACGCCAACATTGCGATTACGACCCGCCAATGTCCCATGAAAACCTCCTTATATTTGTTTTCTTATACTCCGAAATTATTCGGCTGTCTTGCAATTTCGGGCTTGTTGGTGCCCTCAGCTACTGGTAATGACACGAGGCCTCTCGTCTTGTTCATCTGGCGGCCTCAACTTCCAAGCATGCGTGACGGCGTTGCATTGTCAGTGCCAGCAGGTATAATCGGGCAGAAATGATTGCAAGCAGTGACAATATTAAGCGCTTATGGCTTTGAGCATTATTTATTGGAACCGAGAAAGATGTGTGCTAGCGAGCCAAAATGACTCACAAACACGCTCACAACCTTACAGATCCGAGCAAATCGTTATCATGTTAATACCTTACCTGCGAGCCTCATGGGCTCAGAGCAAACTCATTTTTGTGACCTAATATCGTGGTGGTAGCGATGATTCTGCAGACCTGCTGGTTTTAGGCGCGTATCTCCTTTCTTTTGATCAGGTCAACCCCTCAATGAAACCCGCTAACCCTCAAATATAGAAAAGACGGGAGAAGATAGAAGAACCTTGCCCAGAGGCTCCTTTCCTGCCCACCGTTTCAGATTGCGAACTCGTATCCGATCTCACGAAAAAATAACGTACGGCTCATGCGCGAGTCACAAGCGTGTGTTTCTTGTCTTTACAATGAAGAACTGCGTCACTATGGAGGTCGGTCAGATGAGCATTTCATTGAGGAATTTGTTGTCTTTGGTTACGTTTTTCGCTGTTCTTACGTCGACGATGGGGTTATGCGCCGAGAGCGGACATCCCGAAAAAGTAACAGTCAACGGAAAGACCTATGCTTGGCCTGCATCTCCCGTCGTTGTCGTTTGCATTGATGGTGGAGAGCCGGAATATGTGAATGCTGCGATGGAAAAAGAGTTGCTCCCTAACGTAAAGAAATTCATGGCTGACGGTTTTTCTGCAGTTGCTTACGGGGCCATGCCCAGCTTCACCAATCCGAATAATATCTCAATTATTACCGGCGTGCCTCCTTCGGTGCACGGGATTTCGGGCAATTATTTTCTCAATCCGGAAACCGGCAAAGAAGTCATGATGAATGAACCGGAATTTCTGAGAGTGGATAGCATACTGGCTGAGTTCTCCAAGCATGGAGCTAAGGTGGTGGCCATTACTGCAAAGGACAAACTGACCAAACTGCTCAGGCACAAAATTAAGGACGGCATCACCTTCTCTTCCGAGAAAGCCGACAAATGCACTATCAAGGAGAATGGAATAGAAAACTGCTTAGAATACGTAGGAAAATCACTTCCGGATGTTTATTCAGGCGATCTATCTCTTTTCGTCCTTGAGGCCGGTATGAAGATACTTGAACGAGAAAAGCCGGATATCACGTATCTTTCGTTGACTGACTACATACAGCACAAATACGCCCCGGGAACAAGAGAGGCCAATGAGTTCTATCAGGCTCTTGATAATGCTTTTGGACGTTTGGTCGCTACGGGAGCACTTGTCGCCTTAACCGCTGATCACGGAATGAACGACAAATCCAATTCCGATGGTTCACCAAAAGTCGTCTACCTGCAAGACGTGCTTGATAAACAGTTTGGAGACGGTAAGACAAAGGTTATTCTGCCGATCACCGATCCCTATGTTGCGCACCACGGTGCACTAGGATCCTTTGCAATGGTTTTCTTCCGGGAACAGATGCCCTCCGCAGCGGTCATAGATGCAGTCAGTAAATTGCCCGGAGTCGAAGCAGTATTGGACCGTGAATCTGCTGTTAAGAAATTCGACCTTCCCTCGGATCGCATCGGGGACATCGTAGTCGTAGGCGATAAGGGGACTGTCCTGGGGACCAAGAAAGAGAGTCACGATCTATCCAAATTAGGGGGAATGCGATTGCGTTCCCACGGTGGCTTCGCGGACAGACAGGTCTACTTCATTCTCTCTCGAAAACTGAACGGCGACTATGAAGGCATTGCCAAATCAGGGCAATTGCGCAATTACGACATCTTTGATTTCGCTCTCAACGGAGTCCAATGAGAAACGGTTGCAAGAACTCTGGTGCACCTTGGACCTACGAGGTGGACGCAGACTTGGTCTACCGTCCAGACGAATGCACGGCGAATGATTCCAGTGGTCTTTGGCACCAACCGGCCTCCCCGCGATTCGCCGACGGGGTTTGTAAAGTGGCATTGCGAGCGAAGCGAAGCAATCTCTACTCTCGGACAACGGCAGGACGAAACTCGGGATTGCTTTCCCGCGGAACGCGGGATTTCACTCCTCGCAATGACAGAGCGAGCCTCCGCGTAACTGAAGGGATGCAAGGGCGATTTTCTGTTCAGTTGCGTCATAGGCCGTTCGGGGCATAAGCTTTGTGGGACGAACTGACCGGAAAGTTTAACTTTAACGCTTATCGGATTCGGCTTGGGTTCTTACTCAGCAAATTTCAGTTGACATGACACTATCCAAAGGTGCAAAATATATACTGTAACTGCTGCACCGGGCACGATGGCCGCTTCAGAAGCTGGAGTGCTCGACTGCTTGTGAGTAGAAGGAGGTATGGTGATGTCAGAAGATTTTGACGACAAGGAACTGGAATCGCCTGCCGAGGGTGAAGACGTCTCTTCTTCCAATTCCTCGACCGAAGAAGCGGACGAGTCCAGAAGAAGTTTTCTGAAAAACCTGGGCAAGTGGTCCGGAGCCATTATTGGCATCGCCGTTCTGGGCAGCGCACTCACCCCAAAAGATGCCGAAGCTGACCCTTCTCAAAAACCCGAGGAATCGTGGCGATGCTGGCGTTGTTGGCGCTGTAGGTGCCGATGCAGATGTCGATGCCGATGCATGTGTTTTTAATTATGGCGGATTGAAATCGGTGTGTGCACCTACCCTGTGAAGAAACAGGGCTGCCGGAGTGAAGTGAGTCGTTAAGACGGGGCTCGGCAAGAGAAGTGGAGCGACGTAAGAGTTACGTCCGATTTTACAATTTTGCCTCCCGTTCAAATAAGTGACACGAGTAAAGTAACGTTGCAGCGTGTTGCGGTGGAGAATTCAGCCATATTGGAAGAGAGGTGATCGCAGCCGGCAGGACCTGCCCCAAGGGCACTAGTTAGACGCTTAAAATAATGACCGCTTCCACGCAAGAAAATAGCAAGGCCGCGATGCCGGTGAAGTCCGCGGGTCCTGCTGCTTGCTGGAAGTGGTTTCCCAGCTCATGGCTTCCACAGAGAATCACCAAGAAGCAAATACAACAAAGAGCCTCCACTGCCCCCGCCTCAAGAACTCACATGAATTGAAACTATATTTCCTCCGGAGAAATAAAGAAGATGCGAGCCAGTGCCGAGACATCACTAAAGAGCATGGATTTGCTCATCAAGCCCACCCTGGATTGCAACGCCCGTTGCATATATTGTCACTCATTGAAGCCGCTTAATCGTATGTCAATAGAGCTTGTCGAGACAATTTTCCGGAAATGGGCCCTTTTTTCGGCCAAAGAGGATATCGAGCGGCTGTCGATCAACTGGCACGGTGGAGAACCCATGATAATGGGGCCATCGTTTTACAAGGCAGTCTTGGCCCTGGAGCGAAAGTATTTTTCCTCGAAGAAGATATCACATTCCATGCAGTCGAACGCCTGCTTGTACAAGGACGAAATTCGGGAAGTCGTGCTCGACCTTGCTTCAGACAGGTCTATAGGCGCGTGTTTAGACCCTTACCATCCAACGCGACTCCTGCCTGGTGGCACAGACTATTACAGTCAGTCCGTCGAGGGATGCATAAGGCTGATGAACGACGGCTTTGGCGTGAACATGATTTATGTCGTCCATAAGAAATCGATTGATGTAGTCGAACAGGTCTACTACTTCTTCAAAAATTTGGGGGTCCGCAACGTCCTGTTTCACCCTCTGGAGGAGTTCCAGGGCCCGGACTACCGTCTCACCCCGCAACAATGGGGCGAGTTTCTAAAGAAATTGTGGGCGGTGTGGGAGGAAGACGACTTCTCGCTCACCATCTTTCCTCTAAGCGACTGGAGAGACAGGATCATGTTCGGCGAGCCTGTGGAATCGTGTGAACACGGTCTGCCTAGGAGTGAGGATCAGCTCCATTTGGTGATTTCTCCACTGGGAGATCTGTACCCTTGCCACAGATTTCAAGACAAGGACATTTTCCGCATCGGTAACATTGGAACAATGACCTTCGACGAGGTCGTTCAACATCAATGGGCACATCTTTTGACCGACACCAAAAAGAACCTGAGCGACGTTTGTTTAGCCTGCGAGTTCATGCCCTTGTGCATGGGAGGGTGTGTCGCTACCCATGACCCGGGCGGCCGCACAGTATGGTGCGAGGGGTTGAAAACATTCTTTGGATTCCTGAAAGACCGGCGATTGCTCGACGAAATACCGCCGGAAGTGTCCCATTTGGACGACGAGCATTGCCCGCACCCCGGCTGCCAATGCCAAATATAGCCTGGTAGAACAAGTGTCATCAAGAATCCAAGAGTTTGCCGGAAAACCCCTTTTTAGCAAAACGCTGCCTTCGGCCGCAACCAAAATCAGGCTGGCACTATTTCACTTACAAACTTGGCAGCTTAGAGAGTTTCCTCATGCACTTCTTCTCCGGAAGACAAGAGATCAAATGTTATTAATAAAAAGTGGTTTTCCGGGACCTTTCCCCAAAAACTCCTAAATGGTTTTAACTTAACCGAAGCATAGTACTTGCGTCAGCCCTTGACTCACCGCCAGCTATATTAGAGTTTTTGCCGGAGGGGTGCGGGGGAATCCGGCTTTTTGCACAAAAAGCGGGTTCTCCCGCATTCCTTCCTGACTCAGTCCGTATGGGCAGGGCCGGATGCCTGAGACAGATCGGCCCTAAGCTCTGCCGCGGTGTCCTGCATCAAATCAAAGAGCTTCCTGATGGCCGAGCACGAATACCCGTCTCGCGGCAACTTGAAATATCCTTCGCAATGGCTGAAAAATGTGCAGGAACAGCACTCTTCCTTGCGGACGAACAGATTCAACTTGTGATTGGCCAGGAAGCTGGCGAGGCCGGAACCGTACACAGTGCGTTCCAGGCGGTGCGACAGAGTCACGTTTCCACTATCCGTGACATAACGGTGCGAAAAAGGATGTTCTTCCTGGATTCCCCATAAAGATGCCACCTGGTTGTTAAGAAAGGAGCCAAAAAGGCTGTAAAAGAATTCTGCAGGTGCTTTGACATCGGGTTCTCTAGCGAAGAAAACGAAAAGGTCCTTAAGCTCTCCCACCAGAGCCGCATCGGGTTGATCGATGACCAGCATTACGCTCAGACCTGCCCGCAGCGCCTCCTTCGCCGGCTCGCTGAAGCCCGTTACCACAGGAAGCACCAATCGTGCAGCGCGATCTTTGAAGAGTTTACTCCAAACAGGGATGATTCCGGCCTCTTGATGCAACTCGATCAAACAGAGGTCGATCTCCATTGATGGAGGCAAAACGGCTAGTTCCTCGACTCTTTGATCAGGTGACAGGAGTTGCACAGCCTTGATTCCGTTACTCGCGTCTCCGAGCGCGGCCTTTACGAGGCTCGTGGGATCCGAGCTTCTGATGACAACGTTCACTTCGGGGTACGAGGACAAAAGGGCTAACGGAACATTGTAGATCATTGCCTACTCACTTCTATCATATTGGTGGGAAGCTCATTGCGAATCGCGACCACACACCTGGTCTGAGCTGACCTTCCCAGATTATGCACCATGTTGACCTAGAGGTATAGTGTCTTCTGCTCTCGCTAGAGAGCGACCTCCAGTCCGGGCAGGTCGGAGTGTGCAGTGATCCCGGGTACGCTCCGGAGCTGAAAGACGAGATTCGACCCTTGGCCTGGATTATATCAGGCGTTTAGGGCCGAATCTCATGGAGTTAATGAAGCCGGGACCAAAAGCTAATTAATACCTATTTCTTCTTCGAAGCTTTCGGCTTTGGCGTAGCTTTCGGCTTTGGTGCAGCCTTTGGTTTCGGTGCGGCCTTCGGTTTTGGTGCGGCCTTCGGTTTGGGCTTGGTTGCCATGGTCAGTCCCCTCCTTTGATTTTCAAAACGGAGCGAAATATATATTTGCAATTTTTAATGTCAAGAATTTCTTGGGCCATTAGGGAATTCCTCAGTTACGCGGGGTGTGGATTTTGTCAGGCCGTGGCAATCCCTGTCATTGCGAGCGAAGCGTGGCAATCTCCAAAGCGCCGGGGATTGCTTCGTCATTTCATTCCTCGCAATGACACTCTTTGGCCGCTCGTAACTGAGGAATTGCGCCATTAGCGCCTGATACGCAAGAAATTCCATCGACCCGGGTATGTAGGTACGGGCGGCTTTTGAATTTCAAGATCGGTGAACTGATGGATGCGGATGGGCACAGGAGGTCAGTCCGGCGAAAGGAAAGTGGCTTATGCCCAGGGAATTTGATTTAGGCGATTATGGATCCGCCGGCCAGTGGCGGAGGTCATGACAACCTGGGAATGTGCCAATTTGTCATGTGCGGGCGCCAAAAAAAAAATACAAATGCCAGGGAACCCGCTTTTTTTCCTTCTATTCTGCCCTTCCCTGACTCTTGCCCGACCCCGCGAACCGCGGGGAGGCCGGGAACCCGCGACGTGTCATTGCGAGCGCAGCGAAGCAATCTCTATTCTCGTGCGTGCCAGGAGCGAATACGGGATTGCTTTCCCGCGGAACGCGGGACTTCGCTCCTCGCAATGACAAGCCTTTCTACATGCATCTTTATACTCTAGACCCATTGATACGCTCAGATCTGTGGATCGTTCCTTGATTCACCGCCAGCCATCTGAGAGTTTTTCGCCGGAAGGGGTGCGGGCCACTGGGCGTGGGGCCAACAGGCATCGTGAAACTGAGAGCGCTCGATACACAGCGATGTCACGTTAATGCATGATCGCCGTGCGCGGAGCACCTTTTTTGCAAAAAAAGGGTTCCCCCGCATTTTCTCCTTCTCTTCCCCTCCTGGTACAGGCGAGCGGGTTCCCGCGCTTTCTTCCCATCTCGGCGGCCACGGGCCGCCCTACCTCAAAGCGGAATAGAGCTTGGAAGTTTAAAGTCACTGCCTCTGGCCGCGAACCTTCCCGCGGAGGATTTCCAAGGACTTCCGGTCCTCCGGTGACAGGTGTAGCCCGCGTTGCTCAATGGAGGTGAGCACACTGAAAGCTTGCTCCCAGTAGCCGCGCGCTTCGTCGGGTTTCTTCTGCCGTTCGGCCAGATCGGCCAACTTCCAGAATGAAACCCACAGGTCCCGCTGCCACTCTGCGTTGCCGGGGGTCATGGACGCCAGCTTCTTCGTAATCTTCAGATCCTCGCCATAGGCGCTCGCCGCGTCATCGAGCTTGCCTTGGGCCATTGCCACGTCGCCGAGCCTGTTGTATGAAACCGACAAGTCTCGCTGCCACTGCGTGTTACCGGGGTCCATAGCCACCAGCTTCTTGCGAATCTCCAGGCCGTCGCCGTAGGCCTTCGCTGCCTGATCGAGCCTGCCTTGGGCCACTGCCACCTCGCCGACCTTATTGTGGGAGATCGACAGGTCTCGCTGCCACTGGGTATTGCCGGGGTCCATGGCAATGAGGCGCTGTGCCAGACGGTGAGCTTCTTCGTACTCATTACGGGCATCGGCCAGAGTCGCGCGGACGACGGCTACATCTCCCTGAGCCACTAGGAACCAGAACTTCCCATGCAGGGCCTCAGGCCAGTCCGGCTCCGCAGCGAGAATGTCAGAGTAAAGGCCGCGGGCCTCTGATGATTGACCCCTCGACTGGAACAGGCCCGCGGTCTGCAGTAGTGGCTGGAGCTGCGCTCGGTTCCGCTCATGGGTTGCGGCAGAACGAGTGCGGACAGTCTCGAGGATGGAGGCTCTCTGTGTGCCCACATAAGCAATGGCCTCATCCACGCCCTGTTCGCGCAGGATACGATCCATCTCCTGAAAGACATTACTGGCTGTGCCGCTGCCTGTGATTTCGGCAAAGGATGCGGCCAGATCATCAATGCCAGACAAGCTGCCGGCATGGGCTGTTTCCGCGACCTTGCGCAAATGCTCCCGTTCCTTCCAGTCATTTGCCATGTCAGCCTCGGCCAGCTCCCTGCGCTGAGTCTCCTCTACTGTCTGCAGGAGGTGGGCTCGGATCTTTTCGGTATTCACCACAGAGGCTTCTTGTACCGCCGCGTGCACGGCCTTTATACCTGCGGTGAGTTCCTTTGTTTGGCGTTCATAGCGCTTCCTTAGCTCACCGAGTTCATCGCGCATTTTATGAATTTTAAGTTCAAGCTTGTCTGGAGTGTCCACATCGTGCCAGAGGTGGTTTTTTGCGCGCAGCCGCGCGATGTAATCCTGTTGGAGCTTCCGTCTTTCGGCCTGGTACCCTCGGGAGTCGGGATGATCCTGGTCGTAAGGGAGGTCGAGTCTGTCGGTCGGCTTGTCGCGGGGGTACGTGTCCTTGAGAATGCAAAGCCAGGTTTTCTTGCCCTGCTTGGCCGCGTAGAGGAACTCAAACTGGGTGTACGAAACACGCCCGAATTCCGGGTCAGGATCAGGAGCCTCGAACCCGTACCCACGGCCGACAAGCTGTATGAGGCCCTCGCAAGAGTCAATCTGCTCGCGAAGCCACTGGCGAAGCTCGCCGTGGCCGGTGGCGAAGTCGTCCTGCGAGACAGGGTCGTAACCAAGGTTGCGAACGACAGCGGCCGCTGTCCGACGAGCGGCACCCAACTCCTCTGTGACGGCTGACAGGAAAAGACGAGGACGGTTCATATTTCGTCAACCCCCAAGGTTGGTTGGTTTCATTCCGGAGGTCACGCCATCAATTGGAATTATTCGGCGGTTTTGCCATCTTCGGATCTTCAGGACAATGACCCAGCAAGGCACGATAACCGCAAGACCGAAAACTTTGCAGCGTCTCCTGCCACCAGACCAGATAGAGGCAAAAACGTCGCAACGTTGATCATAAATTAATCCTTCAGTTACAGCCGGCCAAAGAATGTCATTGCGAGCGGAGCGAAGCAATCTCGGGATTGCCACGTCATTTCACTCCTCGCAATGACAAATCCACGACCCTCCTAACTGCTGATCCTTACCCACAACCGGGGTTGCTGGACACCGGAGGTGTTTGAGGATGTGGGACGACG